>JBDSPX010000106.1:0-3602 GCA_039930065.1 Dokdonella sp. | reverse complement strand
ATTCAATCGGCAAGCGCTTGTCGATAGCCGACGAAGCGAAGACAAGTGTCCAGGCAAATCCCAAAACGAACCACGTCGGCGCCCGACAAGTTGCACGCACAAACAGCAGCAACAGGGCCAAACCGGCGAGCGTGAAGGAAACCCAACCGGGAGCCAGGCTCGGCAGCAATTGAACGGCAACCGCGCCAGCAAGCAGCGCAATCGCTCGCGCCGGCGTCAGTTGTGGCAAACAGAAGCGCGATCGGTTTTCGTCAGCGCCTCGATCTATTGATTCCCTCTCACCCATTCCATCGATCCTTCCTGGAAACGATTCATACCGCTTACTCTCGCTATGCAGACTGGGCAGCGTTCCTTTCCAGCTCATGCAACATGCCACCACGCAATTCGAGCATGCGGTCCATGCGTGCGGCAAGACCGCGATCGTGAGTCACCAATACCAGTGCCGTGCCGATCTCGCGATTGAGTTCGAGCATCATTTCATAGACCTGGGCGGCATTCGCTTCATCGAGATTGCCGGTCGGCTCGTCGCCGAGTACGCACGCAGGACGCGTGACCAATGCGCGTGCCACGGCCGCGCGCTGGCGTTCGCCGCCGCTGAGCTCGCCGGGTTTGTGCGCGATGCGCGCGGACAGCCCTACCCGACTGAGCAAATCGCTGGCCAGTTCGCGCGCCTCCGCGATCGGTGTACCACGAATCAACAACGGCATGCAGACATTTTCAAGCGCGGTGAATTCGGGTAACAAATGATGAAATTGGTAAATGAAACCGAGCGAACGGTTGCGCAGCTTTCCGCGCGCACGATCGGAAAGCCGCGACATGGTCTGCCCTTCGACTTCAACCTCACCGCCGGTTGCCGTATCCAGTCCACCGAGGATATGCAGCAAGGTGCTCTTGCCGGTGCCCGATGCGCCGACGATCGAAACCGTCTCACCGCGCTTCACGCTGAAGCTGACATCGTGCAGGACATCCGTGCGCAGATCGCCTTCCTTGTAAATCTTGGCGACCTTGTTTGCGCGCAGCACGATTTCTTCAGACTTCGCGGCAATGGGTTTCATATTCGACTCACTCATAGCGAAGCGCCGCTGCGGGCTCAATGCGTGCCGCACGCCAGGCCGGATACAACGTGGCCACGATGCAGAACAGGAACGCCGTGACGGTAATCCAGCCGACGTCACTCCAGATCAAATCCGACGGCAGCTCGCTGATGTAATAGACATCGGCGGATAGAAAGGTCACCCCGAATGTCTGTTCAATCCAGTGCACGATCGTCGTCAGATTGAGCGCAAGCACCACGCCGAAACCAACGCCGAGGAAAATGCCGAGCGTTCCAACCAGCACTCCCTGGATCATGAAAACGCCCATGATGCTGCCCGGCGTCGCCCCCAGCGTGCGCAGGATCGCGATATCCGATTGCTTGTCGGTAACCAGCATGACCAGGGTCGATACGAGATTGAATGCCGCTACGGCGACGATCAGCGAGAGAATCAGGAACATCACCTTCTTCTCCATCGCAATGGCCTTGAAGAAGTTGCTATGCCCCTGCATCCAGTCCGACACCCGATAGGACTGTCCAAGCTGACCAGAAAGATCGCGCGCCACGCTGTAGGCGAGAAACATGTCGTCGAGGCGCAGACGAATTCCTGTGGGACCATCGAGTCGATATAGCGTTTCGGCATCCTTCATCGCGACGACCGCAAGCGCGCCGTCGTACTCCTGCATGCCAACCTGGAATATGCCACTGACTTTGAAACGCTTGAAACGAGGTTGCACACCGACCGGCGAGCTACTGACCTCGGGCGTGATAACGGTAGCAAAATCGCCCACACCTACGCCGAGCTTCATCGCCAGCTCGCTACCGAGGATGATATTGAAACTGCCGGGCTTCAGATCATCAAGTCGGCCTTCGACCATCTTGCGATCGATCTCCGACACTTTCGGCTCGTAGTCGGGCAACACGCCGCGCACGATTGCGCCCGAAACGCGCTCGCCCTGCAACATCGCCTCGCGCTCGACATACGGTGCAGCACCGAGCACATGCGAATTGGTTTCAGCGCGTTGCAAGGCCGTCGGCCACTCGCGCACGCTTTCATCGACGCCTTCGACGGTGGCGTGGGCAACCATGCCGAGGATGCGGTCCTTGAGCTCCTTGTCGAAGCCGTTCATCACCGAGATGACCGTAATCAAAGCGGTTACGCCCACTGCAATGCCAAGAATCGACACGAGCGAGATGAAGGATATGAAGTGATTGCGACGCTTGGCCCGCGTGTAGCGCAGGCCAATGAAGAATTCGAGCGGTCGGAACATGCCGGATTGCGATCCCTGATTGGCGCATTGGCGCATCCGTTAAGGACAGCGCAGAACGCGAAGAGTGCCGGAAGCTGGGCGAGTCCGGCAAGGCGTCGTACTCAAGCAGCCGTTTTTGCCGGTTCGGAATGGCTGCTTGCAGCGATCGTGAGCAGCAGTCGCCGACGCAAATCGGCATCGCAATTGTCCGGCGTGAGCACGAAACGCTGGACAGATCCTTCCTCTTGACGAAAACCGAGCACGAGCAGAAAACCGCGTCGCACGGAATCCACCAAAGTCGCCGGAAACTCTGCGCCATTCCCATCGACCAACAGCCAGCCTCCGGTGCCGTGCGCAATGCGCACTACCCGCGGCGTCAGATGGCGTTTCAGAGAGCAGACGCCATAGAGGAGTGCTCCAAGCGCGATGGGCAGCTTCACAGCCATGGCAAAACCGCCAAGCAAAACCGCAACCATGGCCAACAGCGTTATCGCCGCGATCGCAATGGCGATTCCGCGCGACGGCGAAAAATCAAACGCGATGCTGGGTGCGGATTTCATCGATCACAGCGGCTTGATCGGGATCCGACGCTTGGCCGTTGCCGAGCAACCAGTCCCAGAGTTCTGGATCCTGTTGCTCAAGCAAACCTGAAAAACCCTTTTGCATCGCAGGAGATGCTGTTTCGTAACGATTCTCAAGCCAGCCGCCGAGCAATTGATCGAGCTCACGCGTGCCCCGACGGCATCGCCATCGCAAACGCTTGAATTCGGCGTCCATCGACAGGGCGACGAATGGCTCAGGCGCGACGCTCGACCATGAGTTTCTTGATTTCGGCGATCGCCTTGGCCGGATTGAGACCCTTCGGACAGGTCCGCGTGCAATTCATGATCGTGTGGCAGCGATACAACTTGAACGGATCCTCAAGCTCATCAAGGCGCTCGCCCGTGACCTCGTCGCGGCTGTCGACAATCCATCGATAGGCCTGCAGCAGGATCGCCGGACCAAGATAGCGATCGCCATTCCACCAGTAGCTCGGACAGCTCGTCGAGCAACAAGCGCAGAGGATGCACTCATAAAGACCATCGAGCTTGGAGCGATCCTCCTTCGATTGCAGGCGCTCCTTTGCCGGTGCCGCACTCTGTGTGCGCAGCCACGGCTTGATCGAGGCGTATTGCGCGTAGAAATGGGTCATGTCCGGAACCAGATCCTTGACCACCGACATGTGCGGCAACGGATATATCGGCACGTCGCCCTTCGAGCAATCCTCGATCGCCTTGGTACAGGCCAGCGTATTTGTGCCGTCGATATTCATCGCGCAC
>JBDSPX010000105.1:0-9631 GCA_039930065.1 Dokdonella sp. | reverse complement strand
CGCCCAGTGCGAGCGAAATGCATGGTGGGTGTAAGAGCCTTCCATGGCGACGCTGCGGCTTTCCAGCAGGAACTCGATCTGCTGTCCCTCGCGAGGAAGTCCATTCGAACTTTTGATCCACTGTGCGTGCATGTTGCCTCTCACCTTATCGTGACCTGCGGACTGCTTTTTCTCGTACTCGATATCGCGGATTCAGCATGTTCCGGCCGTTCAGGAATGTCTGTGCGTTTGCGTACATAGACGGCGCAGCCGTCACCCCTGACAAGCCGTGCGAGCGAATTCAGGAGCATCGCGCAGTTCCCTCCGGTCAACGGCGTTTCCGCCGTCCTATCCCTCGACCCAGATGCCAGTGGCATGGCCATTGCGTGCGCAGTCGAACACATGGCTCCCCTCGCGCAGATGTTTGGCGTGTCCAGACTCTGCCGACGCAATGCTTGCAACAGCATTCCAGACATCGCCCCTCCCCGTGACCGAAAAGCTCGCCGACCCGAAACGCAACCACCTGCTCGCCGCGATCCCAACATGCTCGGCATTCGTCGCAAGGGCTTCACCGCGGTCGCCGGCCAATAGCAGCGCGCGGACGTGATCAGTTATAGCCGGTGCCGCACCAAGGATCTCGATCGGGCTCATCTGGAAAAGATGGCTTGTGAGTGCGACGACGGGGTCAAGAAGGAATTGGCGCACCTCATGCCATGGGAGAACGCTAGACTCGCCCGCCCTGAAACTGTCACGACGCAAGCTTGATTCCGCGAGCGATACCGGCGCGGATGCAGCTCTGAAGGAAAGTTAAGTGCGCTGCCAGACAGACCGTCAGATCATTTGTCTTTACCGTCGATACATTCGAATCAGGTCGTGCGGCGCGTGCGCCTCAGGCCTTGACACTTGAATTTTTACCTTGCCTTTAACTGTTTTTTAAAGTCAACGTTGGGTATCTTTCAGATCTTTACTTAACGACACTTTTCTGCAAAACATTGCAGAGGTGCGGTCAGCCACTCACGAGCAAGTGGGCATCACAAGACATCCGGCTCTTTATCGGTCAAGTAACAGAATAAGCGCATTGGAAAATCATGCGTTGCCGATTAGGCAGGCTGTTCTCCACGCTCTTCATTGGCTACTAAAAATGAAACCCGGATTTCGCAATCGGGTGTGCGAAAACGTGAGCTGCCAGAGAAAAGTCCGTGTCATTGATCGACTGTTCGTGGACGCTGAGTGCGGCTTCCTGTGGAGCGAGGGGCATCGCCCCCAAGAGGGGACAAGTGGCTGAACCCACTTCCTACAGGTGAGTAAAGGCTTGCGGCGACTATCTGCAACCCATGATTTTGAGCAATATTTTTCTGGCAAATCGCCAGGATTCAACTCAAAGCAGACTTAGCACACCGGCGATCGTTGCGGTCATGAACGTGGCCAGCGAGCCGCCTAGTACGGCCTTGAGCCCCATGCGCGCAAGGTCAGGGCGACGGCTTGGAGCGAGGCCGCCGATGCCGCCGATCTGGATCGCGATCGAGGAGAAGTTGGCGAATCCGCACAGCGCATAGGTTGCGATCAGGCGACTGTGTTCGGTCATCTGATCCATATGCTTGGCCATGTCGACATAGGCTACAAATTCATTGATGACGACTTTCTGGCCGATGAAGCTGCCGACCAGGGTCGCGTCCTGCCATGGCACGCCGATGATCCAGGCGATCGGCGCAAGCACCCAACCGAAGATGGTCTGCAACGAAAACTCGACCGGGTGACCGAGTTGCACGCCCAACCAGCCGTTCAATGACGATGCCGGATCGGCACCCCAGGCGTGCGCACCGAGCCACTGGAACGGCGCATTGAGCAGGGCGATCAGGGCAATGAACGCGAGCAGCATGGCGCCGACGTTGAGGGCAAGTCGCAAGCCATCAGCGGCGCCGGTCGCCGCGGCATCGATCACGTTGGCCGTGGTCTTTTCGACTTCGAGCTTGACCTGACCGCGGGTCAGCGGCTCTTCGGTCTCAGGTATGAGGATCTTGGCGAGCATCAGCGTGGCCGGCGCGGCCATGATGCTCGCGGTCAGCAGATGGGTCGCGAAGAAAATCCGCTGACCTTCGTCCTCGCCACCGAGCAAGCCGACGTAAGCGGCCATGACCGATCCGGCGATATGCGCCATGCCGCCAATCATCACGGTCATCAGCTCGGACTGGGTCATGCGTTCGAGGTAGGGCTTGATTGTCAGCGGGGCTTCGGTCTGGCCGATAAAGACGCTCGCGCAGACCGAGGTGGTTTCCGCGCCCGATACATTCATGAACTTGGTGATCACCCAGGCCATGCCCTTGACGATCATCTGCATGACGCCGAGGTGATAGAGCACGCCGGTCAAGGCGGCGAAGAAGATGATCGTCGGCAACACCTGGATCGCGAACACGAAGCCGAACTTCGAGACATCCATGAAGCCGCCGAAGATGAAATCCGAACCGGCGCGAACATAATCAAGCAGCTTGACGAAACCGGTCGCGAGGCCATTGAAGACCTCACGGCCAAAAGGAACCTTGAGCACCAGTGAGGCAAAGACAATTTGCAGCAATACGCCAGTGCCGACAAGTTTCCAGCTGATCGCGCGGCGATTGGCGGAGAAAAGCACAGCGATCGAAATCAGCACGGCAAGACCGAACAGTCCAAACAAGATGTGGCCCAGTACCTGCATCATTCGCCTATTCCCCTATTGGATCGCCCCGACCAAGCGACGCAGCGTAGAGCAAGCATGAAGAAATGCGCAAGGCACCCTCGATGCCTGCTGCAGAGTCCCGCCTACCGGCATCACCATTCACGGCCAGCGCCCCTCGACAGCCACGTTCAAGCATGACTCAGCCAATGCGGAGCGATCCGTGTTTCGATCGCTAGCCCGCCTGTCGTCATTTTCCTTCGATCTCCTGCTGCTTCTGATGCGGTCAAGCCGTAGCGTGCGGGCTTTTGCGGATAGAATGCGCCCGCGCAGTCCCGAGCCCAGGCCGTCATGTCTAAACGATCGATCAGTCGCATCCCTTACACACTGGGCAGTGCCGCGAAAAAGCATGCGCATGCGGTCCGTGCGACCGTCGATGAGACGTCGGGACTGCTCGCGAGCAGCGGCGAACTTCGCTTTGGCCAGGGCCTGATCGCGACCATCATCGCGCTGAGTCTGGGATTCCTCTGTTTGCTCGGCGTGCTGGCCTTCCATTTTCCGCAATACCTGACCACGCCGGAGTTGCGCCACCAGTACTCGGTCGATGTGTTGCGCCAGGCGATGTTTATCGCGCTATTGATTGCCGGCGGCTTGTCGCTGGCCAACCTGGTGCTCGGCGTGCGCCGCAACTTGAATCTGCTCGCTTTTGCCTTGGTCATCACTGCGGTCGCCTTCGGCGGCTCACGTGTGCCGGTCGGCAATTTTCCGGACAACACGCCATATATCGGCCTCGACTGGTTCATCCTCGACCTGCTTGGCTCGACCCTGATCTTCGTGGCGATCGAAAAGCTGCTGCCGCTGCGCAAGGGTCAAGCGGTTTTCCGCCGTGAGTGGCAGACCGACATGAAGCATTTCGCGGTCAATCATTTCCTCGTAGGCTTGATCCTGCTGACGGTCAACTTCGTCATCCATCACGGTTTCGGCTGGATGGTCCAGCACGATTTCCAGCTCGCCGTGCAACGCATCTGGTTCTTGCCCCAGGTGCTGCTGTGCATTCTGGTCGCCGATCTCTCGCAGTACTGGACCCATCGCGCCTATCACGAGATTCCATTTCTGTGGAAATTCCATTCGGTGCATCACAGCACCAAGACGATGGACTGGCTCGCCGGATCGCGTCAGCACATTCTCGAAGTGATCGTCACGCGCGTGCTCGTGGTAGCGCCTCTATTCGTGATCGGTTTCAGCGAGGCGGTGATCAATGTCTACATCATCGTCGTCGGCTTTCAGGCCGTGCTCAATCATGCCAACGTCGGCGTGCCGTGGGGGCCGCTCAAGTATTTGATCGTGACGCCGGATTTTCACCACTGGCACCATGCATCGGACGACGAGGCCATCGATCGCAACTACGCTGCGCACTACGCCTTCATCGACTATGCCTTCGGCACGGCAGTCAAGGCCGATCGCAAGCTGCCGGACCAGTACGGCGTGGTTGGTGACTACATGCCCGATGGTTTCCTCGCCCAGCAGATGTTTCCATTTCGGGCGAAGCCGCTGCCGTAGCGGTGCGTGGCGTGACTTCGTTCTGATGAAATTGCGCGGAGATCGCTCGGCAATCGCGCGGGCTTGCAGGTAAAGTGACGATCTTCATTCCGATCGATTGACGCTTACGATGCAGATCAATGGCATGTTTCCGGTTCCGTTCGGATACGACCAGCATCCCGATCCGGCGCGCCTCAACGCCGCACTGCGCACGCTGTTCATCACGCGTGAGCAGGAGGGTCGGCGTCATGCCAATCCGGGGCCGATCACGCTACGCAACGAGCAAGTGTTCGAGAGCCACTTTCATCTTTTTTCGTGGCCTGAGCCCGAGATCGTCGAGCTGCGCGATTTCTGTCTTTCGCGGGTAACCCAGATCGCGAGCGAATTGAATGACTACGATGCCCAGGCCCGGGCGCGTCTGAACATCAAGACCGATGCCTGGTTCCATGTGACCCGCCGTGGCGGATTCTTTGGCGTCCACAACCACCCGCTGGCGAGCTGGTCAGGGGTCTATTGTGTTTCTGCTGGCGAGCATGACGCGAACCAGCCCGACAGCGGCCTGCTCAACTTCCTGCATCCACACATCGGCCAAGCGATGTATCTCGATGCCGGCAACCAGCGCTTTCGGCAACCATTCGGCATCCAGAACTACGGTCTCTCGCTGCAGCCCGGCCAACTCGTTCTGTTTCCGTCGTGGCTGTTACATCAGGTGCTGCCGTTCTATGGTGAAGGCGAGCGCATTACGGTGGCTTTCAATTGTTCGTTGAGCTTGCGCTGAAAGCGGGATTGCTTCTCGTAGGAACCCCTTCAGTGGCGAGCCCTTCGATATTGCGCATGAAAGCTCGACCCTGAAGGGGCTCCTACGAATGCCGTCCCAGGGCGCCGTTTACATGCCGAATGGCCTGGACGACACCAGTACGGGACTTCTGGCGACTTGGACGGAGTGTGCCTGCTAAAATGCTCGGCTCGCCGGAAACCCTACCGGCCACGTTTTGGCGCGCCGCCTGTCGCCCCTGAGGTTCATTGCATGTCCGTCCCCGCCAGCTCGCTTGTCCCCGCCATCGACACCGACTACACGCTCGATCACAAATATACGCGGCGCGAAGGACGCATCTATCTTTCCGGCGTGCAAGCCCTGGTGCGGCTGCCGCTGATGCAGCAGATGCGCGATCGCGCGGCCAGCATCCATACGGCCGGCTTCATTTCGGGCTATCGCGGCTCGCCGCTGGGCGGGCTGGATCTCGAGCTGTGGAAGGCCAAGAAGCACCTCAAGGCTTCGGACATCGAGTTCACACCTGGCCTCAACGAGGATCTCGGCGCGACCATGGTCTGGGGCACCCAGCAGACCAACCTGTTCGAAGGCGCCAAGTTCGATGGCGTGTTTTCAATGTGGTACGGCAAGGGCCCTGGTGTGGATCGCTGCGGCGATGTGTTCAAGCACGGCAATGCGGCCGGCACCTCGAAATTCGGCGGCGTGCTGGCGCTGGCGGCTGACGATCATGCCTGCCGATCTTCGACCCTGCCGCACGGGTCGGAACTCGAATTCGTCTCGGCGATGATGCCGATCCTGAATCCTGCCGGCGTCCAGGACATCCTCGACATGGGCATGCTTGGCTGGGCCATGTCGCGTTTCACCGGGCGCTGGGTCGGCTTCAAGACGATCGCCGATACGGTTGAATCCTCGGCCTCGGTCAACGTCAATCCGCATCAGCTCGATATCATCATGCCCGAGGACTTCACGCTTCCCGAAGGTGGTTTGAATATTCGCTGGCCCGATCCGCCGCTGAATCAGGAAATGCGGCTGCACCAATACGCGGTGCAGGCGGCGACCGCGTTCGCGCGCGCCAATCGGATCGATCGCATCGTGCTCGATTCGCCGAAGGCGCGACTCGGTATCGTCACCACCGGCAAGAGCTATCTCGATGTGTTGCAGGCGCTCGAATATCTCGGTATCGATCAAAAGGATGCGCGCGAGATCGGTATCCGCGTCTACAAGATCGGCATGACCTGGCCGCTTGAGCCGGTCGGCATTCGCGAATTCGCCGAAGGTCTCGAAGACGTCATCGTCGTCGAGGAGAAGCGCTCCTTCATCGAATCGCAGATGAAGGAATACATGTACAACTGGACAACGCGCCCCAGCGTCATCGGCAAGTACGACGAGGAAGGCAACTGGGTGTTGCCAAGCACGAACGAGTTGACCCCGGCAATGATCGCCCTGGTGATCGCCAAGCGTCTCGCGCGCTTCTTCACGAGCGAAGCGATTCGTTCACGCGTTGCGTGGATTCAGGCCAAGGAGCAGGAACTGACCTTGCCGCGCGCGAATTTCCCGCGTGCCGCGCACTATTGCTCGGGTTGCCCGCACAACACCTCGACCGCGGTGCCGGAAGGCTCGCGCGCGCACGGCGGCATCGGTTGCCACTACATGGTCACATGGATGGATCGCAGCACCGATACGTTCTCGCATATGGGCGGCGAAGGCGCGACCTGGTGCGGCCAGGCACCATTCACTGAAACCAAGCACATCTTCCAGAACCTCGGCGATGGCACCTATTTCCATTCCGGATCGCTGGCAATCCGCCAGGCGATCGCGGCCAAGGTCAACATCACCTACAAGATTCTTTTCAACGATGCGGTCGCGATGACCGGCGGCCAGCCGGTCGACGGCACCCTGACCGTGCCCGACATCGCCCATCAGATGCGCGCAGAAGGCGTGCAGACGATCATCGTCGTCTCCGATGACATCGAGAAATGGTCGAAGCCCGAAATCTTCCCGGTCGGCGTCGAATTCATCCATCGCGACGAACTCGATGCGGTACAGAAGCGCATGCGCGAAATCCCGGGAACGACCGTGCTGATCTACGACCAGACCTGCGCGACCGAAAAGCGTCGTCGGCGCAAGCGCGGCAAGCTTGAAGATCCGAAGAAGCGTGTTTTCATCAACACGCTGGCTTGTGAAGGTTGCGGCGATTGCGGCGAGAAATCGTTTTGCGTGTCGGTGTTGCCGAAGGCAACCGAGTACGGACGCAAGCGCGAGATCGATCAGTCCGGTTGCAACAAGGATTACTCCTGCGTGAAGGGTTTCTGCCCAAGCTTCGTCACCGTGCACGGTGGTGGCTTGAAGAAGACCAAGAAGGCCGGCGCGGGCGATGTCGATTTCGACAGCCTGCCAATGCCGACCTTCGCTTCGGACTTCGAGCGCCCGTGGAATATTCTTGTCACCGGCATCGGCGGCACTGGCGTGGTCACGATCGGCGCGCTGATCGGCATGGCCGCGCATCTCGAAGGCAAGGGCAGCACCGTGCTCGACCAGACCGGCCTTGCCCAGAAAGGCGGCGCGGTCACCTGCCATCTGCGCATAGCGAAAAATCCGGAAGATATCCACGCCGTGCGCATTGCCGCCGGTGAAGCCGATCTCGTGCTCGGCTGCGACATGGTTGTCGTGAACGATTACTGGGCGCTGTCGAAGATCCGCGCAAAGCGCTCGAACGTTGTCCTCAATACGTATGAAGCGATGCCCGGCACGTTCACGACCAAGCCCGACATGCAGTTCCCTGCGCAGAAAATCATCGATGCCGTGCGCACCGCGCTAGGCGGTGACGAGCCCGAGTTGATCGATGCGACCCAACTCGGTACCGCCCTGCTCGGCGATACGATTGCGGCCAACCTGTTCATGCTCGGCTACGCCTGGCAGAAGGGCTGGGTGCCGGTCAGTCTCGAATCACTGATTCGCGCGATCGAACTCAATGGCGCCGCGATCGAAATGAACAAAACCGCATTCAACTGGGGCCGCATGGGCGCGCATGATGTGGCCATTGTGCGCAAGGCCGCCGGCGTCGGTGCGGCGAAGCTGCCATCGGGTGCGATTCCGCTGAACTTGCCAATGCATCCGGCCAAGCCTGCATTGAAGGCCGATGGACTTTCTACGCCGCAGGGTGCCGAAGCGCTGGACGACCTGACCCTAAGCACCTCGCTCGACGAGCAGATCGCGCGTCGCATCGACTTCCTCACCGGCTACCAGAACGCGGACTACGCCAAGAAATTCAAGGCGCTGGTCGACAAGGTACGCACAGTTGAACAACAAAAGACGCCAGCCTTCACCAGCCTGACCCAGGCCGTCGCGCGTTACGCGTTCAAGTTGATGGCCTACAAGGACGAGTACGAAGTTGCTCGCCTCTACACCAGCGGCGATTTCGAAAAGAAGATCCGCGAGACCTTCGAGGGCGACTACAAGATCCACTTCCATCTCGCTCCGCCGCTGCTCGCGAAAAAGGACGCGGACGGCCATTTGCGCAAGTCCGAATACGGCCCCTGGGTGTTCAAGGCTTTCCGTGTGCTGGCGAAACTGAAAGGCCTGCGTGGCGGCGCCCTCGACATCTTCGGCTACACCGCCGAGCGCAAGATGGAACGTCAGCTCATCGCCGACTACTTCAAACACGTCGACGAGCTGCTGGCCGGCCTCGATGGCGAAAACCACGCGCTTGCCGTCGACATCGCTTCGGTGCCGGAACACATCCGCGGCTATGGTCACATCAAGGAGCGCTTCCACGCCGATGCAATGAAACGTCAGGACGATCTGCTCAGTGCCTGGCGCAATCCGTCGGTGAGTCGAAATGCGGCATAAGTAACTCTAATCAGCCAATGGATCTATTCATATCGAAGCGCGATTGTTCGATTGCAAAACCGACCATCTGCCGCGACCCACCGAGAATAATCGACTAACTTACTGTTTATAATCAAGTTATTCTTCAAGAACTGTCGGCCACAAGAAATATCCAGGCGCTAAAAATTTTGCTTGATGCTTGACTATCTATTCAAGTATCTATTCAATCAGCTTCATGATTGACGAGCGCCTGGATCGATTGGCCTCCTTGCTGCGAATACGTGGCGCGCAAGCAGCGAGCGTGATCGCCGATGAACTCGGCATCAGCCAGCCTAGCGTTTCGCGCCTGATTTCGGATGCAGGCTCGCGCATCGTGCGCATCGGTCGGGCTCGCGCGACACGCTATGCGCTGACCCGCGAGCTTGCTCGCGCAGGCAGTCATTGGCCGCTGTACCGCATCGATGCCGATGGCAAGCCGCACACCCTCGGCGAACTTCACGCGCTGGCTCGCGATGCATTCTTTTTCGAGCCGAACGGTTCGCGCCCCAGCCTGACCCACGGCGAATTTGCCTCCGGCCTCTTCCCGGGGCTGCCATGGTTTCTCGACGATCAACGTCCGCAGGGATTTCTCGGGCGCAGCTTTGCGCGGCGAATCGCTGGAGAGATCACCGCGCCGGAGGATCTCAAACACTGGCAACCCGATGACATCGTGCTTGCCCTGCTCCGCCACGGCGACGATGCGCCCGGCGATCTGGTTCTCGGTGAGGCTTCGCTGCAAAAAGCCATGCAAGGCGTCATCTCGCCAGCAGACACCGTCGCAAAGGATCAGCGCTCGACACGCTATCCGCAACTGGCCGAAGCCG
>JBDSPX010000104.1:0-15948 GCA_039930065.1 Dokdonella sp. | reverse complement strand
CGATGCCGGAATCCTCGCCCTGCCCGTGCACGACCAGCAACTGCATGTGGAGAAGCTGTTCGATGAACCCTTCGTGCTCGCCGTACCCGCTGGAAATGCGTTGGCGAACCATCGCTCGATCAAGCTTGACGATCTCGCCGATCAGAATCTGCTGCTGCTTGAAGACGGCCACTGCTTGCGCGATCAGGCCCTTGAGGTATGCCAACTTGCCGGAGCCGGTGAAAAGAGCGGGTTTCGCGCAACCAGCCTTGAAACCTTGCGACAGATGGTCGCGGCGAACGTCGGTATCACCCTGCTACCGATCCTGGCCGTCAAACCGCCGGTCGCGCAGGTGGATAATGTGCGCCTGATCGAGTTCCGAGGTCGACCGCCGAGTCGACACATCGCCATGGTTTGGCGCAAGAGTTCGGCCATGCATGGGTTTCTCGGCGAATTCACAACCTTGTTCCGGCAGTTGCCGGCGAGTCTGTTTACGCCGAACATCCCATGAATTCATGCGCAACGTACAAAGATTGAGTAAGGCCCTTCGATCAGCTAGCGTTGAGCTTTCATTATTTCTCCACTTGCCACACCCATTCAGGAAACATCGTGAACGACAAGACCCCCGCCATCGTGATTTCGAGTCTCGACCTTGAGCGTATCGAGAGCCTCCTCGAACAGCCGCCGCATCGCGATTCGCCGGGCTCCACCGCCCTGCGCGCCGAACTCGCGCGAGCCAATGTGCTTGATCCCGCCGAGATGCCGGGTGATGTCATCACGATGAACTCGGTGGCGACCTTTGTTGACGAATCGAGTGACGAATCGCGCGAGATCAGTCTTGTCTATCCGCGCGATGCGGACACCGCGACCAACAAGATTTCGGTCTTCGCGCCGGTCGGTAGCGCGATGCTTGGATTGCGCGTCGGTCAATCCATCGACTGGAAGGTTCCGGGTGGGCGCAGCCTGCGTCTGCGCGTTACCGGCATCTCGTTCCAACCCGAAGCGAGTGGTCAGTTTCATCGTTGATTGATCGCCGGGTCGGAACAGGCAATCGATTAACGTAGTGCTTGTGTCGGCGATAACGCAGGTCCCGCTCGATCTGTACCAACGTTGCGACAAGCTACCGTCATGCCACCGAACTCGTCCGTGTCGCTGTCGCAGCGGCGACACGTCCGAGCGCGGCTTAGATGTCAGCCAGCAGATCCGACGCCTCTTCGATGCCGACTGATACGCGCAAAAGGCCGTCTGCGATTCCAGCACGTCGGCGCGCTTCCGGGGCCATTGACGCATGGGTCATGCCGGCCGGATGACAAATCAGGCTTTCAACACCACCGAGCGATTCGGCGAGCGTGAAGAATTCCAGGCCTTCGACAAAGATCCGCGCTGAGGCTTCTCCACCGACAAGCTCGAAACTGAGCATCGCGCCGAATCCTGATTGCTGGCGTTTGGCCAAGGCGTGACCGGGGTGCGTCACCAATCCCGGGTAGTGCACGGCACGCACGGCAGCATGATTATCGAGCAGCTCGGCCAGGCCCCGGGCATTCGCCTCATGCACGGTGAATCGAGCTTTGAGCGTACGCAGGCCGCGAAGGGTCAGATAACTGTCGAAAGGCGCACCCGAAATACCGAGACAATTGCACCACCACGCCAATTTTTCGCCGAGCGCCGCATCGCGCCAGAGCACCGCTCCGCCAACGACATCGGAATGACCATTGATGTACTTCGTTGTCGAGTGGACGACGATATCGGCCTTGAACTCGAACGGCCGTTGCAAAGCGGGCGACAAAAAGGTGTTGTCGACCACCGTCAAGGCGCCGACCGCATGTGAGGAGTCGACAACGTGGCGAATATCGGTGATTCGCAACAAGGGGTTCGATGGCGTCTCGATCCAAACGAGTTTCGGCTTCTCCGCAAGCGCGGCAGCCAACGCGAGCGGATCATGGAAATCGACGAAGCTGACGCGATAGAGCCCCTTCTCTGCCTGTGCATTGAACAAACGCCAGGTTCCGCCGTAGCAATCATGCGGCGCGACGAGCAAATCACCGGGCTCGAGCAGCGATACAACCAGGGTCACGGCAGCCATTCCGGTAGCCGTGATGACGCCGCCGACGCCGCCTTCGAGATCGGCCAAGGCACGCGCCAAGGTATCCCGGGTCGGGTTGCCCGAACGCGAGTAATCGTACTTTCGCTTCTGGCCAAATCCGGCAAAGCTGAAATTGCTCGATAGGTGCAGCGGCGGAATCACCGCGCCGAAAGCCGAGTCGCTGTCAATTCCGGCGCGAACGGCGCGGGTGGCGAGATTTGAAGTGCTCATGCTGTCAGCTCCACGGCAAGACTGGATTGAATGATTGATGAAATTGCACTTTCTTCCTTGATGAACGCATCGTGTCCGAATGGCGAGGAAATCGTCCGCACCGACGCATGTGCACCGATTCGGCTGGCGAAATCGCGAGCCAGCGAAATCGGCACAAGAAGATCTTCAACGATGGCCACGATCGTCGTTTTCGTGATGATCGATTCCGGCTCGCACTCGTGATGATCAAGTGAGCGTGACAAGCACAGAAAGCTGCCGGCGCTGAAGCGCGAAACGAAACGCTCACCATGCGCTGCCAGCCATCCAAGCACGCCGCTGGACGGATCCGATTCACCGAATCGACACTCAAGCTCGGTCGGTGTGCGATAGCCGAGCACAGCGAGTTGACGTGCGCGCGCCAGCGCGCTGCGCCTGTCCTGCGGAGTCCGCGCCGACTCGACACCCGCACGCTGCAAAGTGCGCAATGCCAGGGCCCAGGGGCTGGCGCGATGCGCCGCGCCAATCACGATGAGATGGTCAAGCCGCCCACCAAGCAAGCTGGCCAGATGCTGGCCGACGCAACCGCCATAGGAAGAACCGACGACCGCATTGACCTGCGCAAGGCCCAACTGATTGAGCAGAAGCAGGATGGCATGAGCCTGGTCCAGGCTGTCGATGGGCAAGAAATCTTCTTCGCTGCTTGGCCCGGACGAAGCATCAGAGCCACCGATCCAGTCAATCGAGATCAGCCGCTGATGGCGCGGATCGAGCGCCTTGTCCGGGCCGCACTGGGCCGCCCACCACGTGCCGATATCGCGTCCGGCGGATATGCCTCCGAGCACGATGGTCACCGGGGCGTGCTGTGGTCCCCAGGATTGCCAGGCGAGTACGCCATTGTCGAGCTGCAGCCCGCATGCGAGGCGGAATCCATGCAGGCGCAGGACGCCGCGTTGTGGCGAAGGACAAACGTCCTCGCAAGGTTGTTCGATGAATTGCACTGCTGCCATGACGCCCTCTGCCGTTGCGTACAGGGAGCAGCAACGCTCCGCGGATGCGGAACGCAGCTCATCTCCCGGGAAAGTCCCGCTGGAGTTGGCACCGTCAGCGCTTGCGCTGTGGTTGCCTCGGCATCTAAGGGCCAGCCCCTCCGCCGATCTCGATGAACGGAGCGAACTGTAAACCTGACTCGATGAGACGTCAAGACGTATAGACGTCTATTTGACTGATCAATTGTAGACGATGATCGAATGCACAGGCGCCAGTTGCCTCCAGCGCGATCGCCCTGCAAGTGCCGCAATCTCGATAATCAACGCGGCGCCAACAACCTCGCCACCGCCTTGCTGGACCAATTCCGCTGCCGCCGCGAGGGTTCCGCCGGTCGCGAGCACATCATCGACAATCAGGATCCGCTCGCCAGGCGCAATCGCATCGGCATGCATCTCGAGTCGATCACTTGCGTATTCGAGCGCGTAGTCGACGCCGATCTTCGCGGCAGGCAATTTGCCGGGTTTGCGCAAAGGTATAAATCCACAGCCGAGCTTGAGCGCGGCAGAAGCGCCAAATATGAAACCGCGCGCTTCGATGCCACAGACGCGAGCAATACGCTGATTGCGAAATGGCAGAATCAATTGCTCGATGGACTCGGCGAATGCGAGCGCATCAGCGAGCAATGGCGTCAGATCCTTGAAATCGATACCTGGCTTTGGAAAATCCGGCACATCGCGAATGAATCGGGAAAGGTCCATGCGCACTCCCCATCGGTACTGGAATGAAGATAAAAGCGCACGATCAGATCGTCGCCGCTCCCGGCAGATCGAAGAAGCGATCATCCGATGGATCGACCTCGGCACGCAGAGCTTCATCGATTTCGGCGACAACGGGTTGCGCACGTTCGATATCGATATCCGCAACCATGACACTGACCAGTCCGTACACTGGCAGTTCGCCCGCGGCACCGGTCAGGAAGGCGCCATTGACGAAGGCCATCACACCGACGCTCTCGAGCGCGACCTTGACCAGGTTGGCATCAATGATGGAAGCGGCGCGGTAAACGATCTGCATGGTGATGACCTGTAACGCAAGGCCTCATGTTACCCGCGAACCGCGAAAAATCCTGACATCGTCTACACGAAATGCCATGAGGGTCTTGATTTCAGCCCACAAAACCGGGTTATGATCGAGCCATACCTCCGCGCTCAGGTTCATTTGGACGGAGGAACCAGGGGAAACACGCAGTCAGGGATGCTCTGCGAGCAACGCCGAGGGAACCGATTCCTTGACGATCCGCAGGGCTCTCGAATTGACTGACGATGGATTTATGGGCGACGCGTTCGCCGAACGTATTCGCGAATGCGTGCTTGAGTTGCTGATTGCGCGCGGCCCGGGACGTACCATCTGCGTCAGCGAGGCGGCGCAGACCTTGGGCACGCGCAGCGGTTATCACTGGCACGACCTGATGCGCCCTGTTCGCATGATTTCCGCCCAGCTGGCCGAAGCCGGCTCGATCGAAGCACTCCAGCAAGAAGAGATCGTCGACATCCGCGTCGCCCGGGGTCCTGTCCGCCTGCGCCTGCGCGCCCTACCCGGGCAACGAAGCGCTCAGACCGGATAGACATCCGGGCGACATCACTCTTAGCGCTGCGATCGAGCTCGCGTATGCCATTTGCGCCACTCGCCGGACGTGCAAACCATCCCGTTTCAGGTCCGCTCATTGACTCGGTCCCGGGTGACAATTCCATTTCGCTAACCACGGGTTCCGGCCAACAGCATCTTTGCTGCCAGTACTGAGCGCTTGACAGGTAAGCCGAATCGATCACTGAGTGCACTGAGGTAAAACTCAAAATCCAACCCATCTCAAAAAATCAGAGCGGGTTTGCCACGCCCTCCCCGCTTCCCGTGCGGCACTGCCCGCCTGTCGTCAACGACTCAGATCACTCGTTGATCGTTGCCTTCATACCCGCGCAAGATTGCGGCAACTGGCTTTTCCAGCGCTCGACCTCGGGTGGTTTCAAGCCACTGGCCGCTACCTTTCGCAACGCATCACAGGCGTCTTTATCCAGGCCGTTTGCATGTGCCGCGCGTGCGAGCAAGGTCAGGCTCAAAACATCATTTCGGTTGTCAAGATTATTGCGCGCCTGGATCAGCGCCTGCTGCGGATCTCCAATCGAAAGATAGAACTCAGCAGCATGTTGCGACCAAGTTACCGACTCACTGGCAAGTATGCGTTGGTAGCCAGCAATGGCCCGGAGCCGGTAGTCCTCCGCAAGTGCGTTATTACCGGCCTCCTTTTCGAGAACCGCCATCGCACCGAGGTATTCCGGGTTTCCGGTCTGCTCGATGAGCTGCGCATAGATTGGCCTTGCCGCATCGAGCTGCCCGCTCGAAAGCAAGCATTCGCCGAGATGATCCAGCGCGAGTGCGTATCCGGGCAGGCGTTCAATCGCGGCATCGAAAAACACACGCGCCCTGTCGCATTGGCCGAAACGCTCCAATGCCACACCTTGCTGGGCGAACAGCCAGGCGAGTTGATACGGACTGCTATCCGTGTACACCGATTGGGCACGATAGAATTGCATACTCGCGGTGCTGAGGTCGCCATTGAGGGCAGCCAGATTGCCGCGCAGAACAAGTTCATCGAATTTTTCTGACGGTTCACCGGCCTTGGCGAAATCGTCACGGATGCTTGCATAGTCGCCTCTCGCGAGCGCGATTCCCCGGAGCGATCGATCCCCCGGGCTTAGCGGCCGCCCTTTGGAGCTCGCCGCCTTGAGATCCGCTATCGCTTCGTCGAAGCGATGGAATCCCGTGCGCAGGCCGGCTCGTTGCCGCCGCGTGCGAACGTCGATGGTGTTGTCTGGAATACGATCCAGTAGCGCCAGCGCTTGCTCGCCATCACTTATCTTGCCGAGAATCTGGAAGCGATGGTAGAGGCTTCCAGCGAGGACGCCGGCGCGAGGCGACCCCGGCTTTTCAGCGCCCGCTTGCCTCAGCGATTCGATTGTCGCGCTGAGGTTCTGGATATAGATCGAGCCGGCTGTGGTTCGATATTGGAGCATGGAATGCGGATAGATTCCGAGCGCAGCCATGTCGAGCATGGGTTTCGTTACAGCGACGCCGTCAGACGATGGCACTGCGTTTGCCATCACCGTTGAGTCGATGTTGGGCTGCGCTTCCGCAGCGCGCCATTGCGTTCGATGTGGATTCGCGGAACACGCGGCGAGCAGGACAAGCAGCGTTGCCGCAGTCAAGCGGAAGTTGTGCATAAGGAGCAATCCCTGGGTGCCCGTTTGCCGCGGGCGAGGCCGCGGAAAATTCGTGGACAAATAGTTACATTCTGCAAACGAACCAGACACGTCGCCTTGTGCGCCGTGCCTGGTTCGACGAGCGCTTCCGTCAGTTCGCGACGCCGATGAATGGGAAGTCGGTGCGCAACGTGCTGTCAAACGAAACGTTGTCGCTTACGCCAGGCCCAACGATTGCTCCGAGCGTGTCATCAATGATGTCCCGTTGCAGGGTGCGTCCGCCGCACTGATTGGCAACACCGAGTTCCACGGCGAGATACGCATCGCACGTCGGCTTGGAAACATCGACAATCAGACGATCATCGGCCAGCACGGGCGCCAGACTCGCTGGCGGAAGAACCGTGTTTCCGGTTGTTCCGTCGAGCGTATCAATCGCGGCGAGATTGGCCTGGATCTCGTTGGTGAACTGTGTCCACGACGCGATCGACACGGCCTGATTGTACTGGTCCTTCAGCGCGTCGTTGTGCGGCGGCAAGAGGTTGATGAGCACCGTGTTGATGCCAGGGCGGCCCATTCGATCGATCTGACCAGCGCTCAGGAGACTGCAGTCCACACCCTCGACATTGGTCAGTCGCGTCAACGGCACCACTCCGGAACCCAGACCTGCGAGAGAGGCATCGTAGGTGAGGGTGCCGTGGTCGCAGCTTGAGAAGTTGAAACTGATTTTGCCGAACAGCTCGAGCGTCGGCTGTCCGGCTCCGAATACCGGTGGAAATGCACCATTGGCTGTGTAGTAAGCCTGGAGGTCGCCGGTACCATTGCCCACCACAGGACCAAGGGCATTCACCCAGCGCTGCTTCCCATTTTCATCGTAGACGTACCAGACAGCGAACAGCTGGCGAACGCCATCGAGCATGATGATTTCAGTCTGCACGCCATGCCCGGAATTGGCAGGATCGTACCAGTGCCCGGTAAACCCGGCACCAATACCGAGATCCCCCGTTCGTTTCGTTGACGCATAGGTTTTGAACACATTCGATCGGCCACCACCGCTGAATACCAGGCGCTCATTCTTGACGCCGATCGTAATCGTCAAGGTGTTGAGACCGAGGAAGAAATCGGTACCGGGGTTGGTGAATTTTGGCGCCAAGGCGTCTTTGGTCGCATTGAACGCTGCGAAATCGAAGAAGAACGGATCGTCTGCGAGACCGGCAAATACGCGCATGCCGTTGCCATTGACGACCTGATCAAGTGGACCGGATGCGGAAAGTCCGTCTGGCCCTGCGCAGCTCACTCGGGTCGAACTTTCGCTGAATTTGCACGTGATCGCCTTGTCCCCTGCGCCATTGTCGTAATGGAAAACATAATCGACGGCGTCTGAAAAACGTGAATTGCGATTGGCTACTGGAACGACATCCATGACCAGCACCAATTCGCTGGCGTCGTTAGGATTGACGAACGCGAACAGATCGTTGATGTCGGCTGCCGGATCATTTTTCACGATTGGCGAGTCGAGATGATCTGCCGCTTGAACAATTCCCGATGCAGCCAGTGCAGCTGCGACGGAAAGGCTGATCATGGCTCTGCTTAATGATGAACGTGTATTCATGTCGTGCTCCTTCCCTTTGAAAAACGATTTGTAATGCTTATTTTTAAACCTATATTCTTTACTTTTAGATCTACCCTGATACCGGTTTTATGCCCCGAAGAAAACAGTCAGCCTGCAACCATCCCTTGCTGCGACGAGCATGAAGCCTCGCATCTAGCGACAACCCTCTTTTAGCCGTTAACTCTAGAATTTTTAATAACGACGGTATTTCAGTCGGTTGAACGACCAATGGTGCACCGCACGAAAGTCAGCCGTTAGTGTTGACGCTGTTGTTGAACTGACAGAAACAGCTGTCCCTGGCCCGCACTACCGTTGATTTCCTGCGCTACTTCCGTGCATTACTGCGCAAGTCGGCACCCGTTCGGCTCATAGGCATACGCATGGACGGGAATTACGGATGCAAAAATCTGGCGAAACCCCGCCAAGCTTCAATTCGGTACGTTACTCCGAGCTCCATGAATGCGGCGCCGTGATCCTGAACGAACTCGGCTTGGGCCCGCTAAATCCAATTGACGCGACGCTACTGCTGCGTGTCCGGGTCGCCCGATGTTCGGATCGCTTTGGCTTACCGGATCCATATTGAGGGCAGGCTCTGCCATGCCGGCCCCACTACCTGCTTTCAACGGTTAAACTTGCCGACTGTCCAATCACCGCCAGGCACGGCTTCATCGGCATGACCGAAATAACCACTCCGACCAATTTCATCCGCCAGATCGTTACGGCCGACCTTGCCCGTGGCAAACATACGGGGCTTGTGAAAACGCGCTTCCCACCAGAGCCGAATGGCTACCTGCATCTCGGTCACGCGAAGAGCATTTGCCTGAATTTCGGCATTGCGCGGGATTATTCCGGCACCTGCAACCTGCGCTTCGATGACACCAATCCTGCACGCGAGGACATCGAGTATGTCGAGGCGATCCGCGAAGATGTGCAATGGCTCGGGTTCGAGTGGTCCGAGCAGCGCCACGCTTCGGATTATTTCGAAGTGTTCTATCGCTGCGCAGTCAAGTTGATCGAAGACGGCAAAGCGTTCGTCTGCGACCTCAATGCTGACGAGGTGCGCGAATACCGCGGCAGCCTGACCGAGCCCGGGCGCAACTCACCGTTCCGAGATCGCAACGTTGCCGAGAACCTGGATCTGTTCCAGCGCATGCGCGCCGGTGAATTTGCCGATGGTGCGCGCACGCTGCGTGCGAAAATCGACATGGCCTCAGGCAATATCAACTTGCGCGATCCGGCGATCTATCGGATTCGCAAACAGAATCACCAGAATACCGGTGATGCCTGGCCCATTTATCCGATGTATGACTATGCGCATTGCATCTCGGATGCGGTCGAAGGCATCACGCATTCGCTGTGCACGCTGGAATTCGAGGATCACCGACCGCTGTATGACTGGTGTCTCGACCAGATCGATCTGCTCGCCAATCCGCAGTTGGCCGAATCAATTGTCGCCGCCGGACTTTCCTATACGCCACGTCGCCCGCAGCAGATTGAATTTGCCCGCGGCAATCTCGACTACACGGTAATGAGCAAGCGCAAGCTCATGGCCCTGGTCCAGGATGGCCTGGTCGATGGTTGGGATGATCCGCGCATGCCGACGCTCACCGGCGCGCGCCGCCGTGGATTCCCGGCTGCCGCGATTCGCTTGTTCTGGGAGCGCGCCGGCATCAGCAAGCAGAATTCGGTCATCGAATACGGCGTGCTCGAAGGCTGCGTACGCGAGGTGCTCGATGGCAAGGCACCACGGCGCATGGGCGTGATCAATCCACTCAAGCTGAGCTTGACCAACCTCGCCGTCGATCATTCCGAGACACTGGATTTTCCGAATCATCCAAAGGACGAGGATTTCGGGCGACGCGGCGTGCCGTTCTCACCCGAGCTGTGGATCGAGCGCGACGATTTTCTCGAGGAACCCGTGAAAGGATTCCACCGCCTGATGCCGGGCACCGAGGTACGTCTGCGCGGCGCGGGCATCATCCGTTGCGATGAGGTGATCAAGAATGCAGATGGCGAAGTCATCGAACTTCGCTGCAGCCTTGATGCAGAGACCCGCCCCGGATGCAGCGGCGCCGATCGCAAGGTCAAGGGCACCGTCCATTGGGTCGATGCGCGAACCGCCGTTGCCGCCGAAGTTCGACTTTACGATCGCCTGTTCGATGTCGCCGATCCGGATGACGACAGCGAAGGCAAGACCTATCGCGATCATCTGAATCCGCAATCACGCCGAGTGATCCACGCCTGGCTTGAATCAGGCTTGGCTGATGCTGCTGCGGAATCCGTGTGGCAATTCGAGCGCCTCGGTTATTTCGTTGCCGATCGGCTTGACCACAGGTCTGCGCAACCGGTCTTCAATCGCGTTGTTACGTTGCGTGACAACTGGGCCAAGGCATCGGGCCAGTGAGCAATCACAATCACATTGCACTGGAACTGCCGAACTGGATCGACAGCGAGATCGATTTCAAGTGCCGCTACGCCGATGACGATTCACGCATGCAACTGGCAATCCAGCTGGCACGACGCAATGTGGAACTTGGCACGGGTGGCCCGTTTGGAGCGGCGATCTTCCGCGGCGATGGTGAGCTGATCGCGGCTGGCGTCAATCGCGTGGTGCCGCAGCAATGCTCGGTCGCGCATGCCGAGATGATGGCGTTCATGAGTGCGCAATCGCGGCTCGGCCGGTTTCGACTCAACGAGGATGGCGCACGTTACATTCTCGCAACCAGCGCACAACCGTGCTCGATGTGCTACGGCGCGAGCATTTGGGCCGGCATTGATGAACTCGTGATCGGCGCGCGCGCCGACGATGTCATGGCACTCAGCGAATTCGATGAGGGCCCACTGCCGGCCGATTGGATCGGCGAGCTTGAGAAGCGCGCAATCGTCGTGAGACGCGATGTACTACGTGACCAAGCGCGCAACGTTTTTGAGCTGTACCGCATGCATTCCGGGACAAGCTATTGAACCGCCTTGGTCGAGCAGGCTGAGCCGCGATGCCATCGATCGGGTCTAGCGTTCTCGCCTATTGCCGTCCCGGATTCGAGAGCGAGTGCGCGCAAGAGCTCGCCGCCCATGATGCCGAATTGGCGACCGCAGGATTTGCGCGCAGCCAGCGCAACAGTGGATTCGTGGAGTTTGTCTTGCCGGACTCGGAGGCCGAAGCGCGCTTCTCCGATTCCGTCCGCTGGCGTGAACTGACATTCGCCCGCCAACTTTTGCGCGTTTTGGCGAAGGCTGATGGATTGCCGCGCGAGGACCGCCTTGGCGTGCTGATGCCGATCATTCGCGCAACGGGCCACCGCTATCAGGATGCATGGATCGAATCACCCGACAACGACGCGGCCCGCGAACTGGCCGGTTTGTGCCGGTCACTGAACAATGCGCTGATTGCGGCGATGAAACGCGAATCACTGATCGATGCGCAGTCGCCAACCCGTTTGCATATCTGCTTGACCGACGCACTAACCGCCTTCGTCGCAGAGGCGGACATCGCCACATCATCGAGTTGGCCGGGCGGCATTCCCCGACTGCGTTTTCCGGCCGCTGCTCCGAGTCGTTCTACACTCAAACTCGAAGAAGCCCTGCTCACCCTGCTCGATGCCGGCGAACGCGAGCGCTGGCTCAAACCGGGCATGACGGGCGTCGATCTCGGCGCAGCACCGGGCGGCTGGACCTGGCAACTGGTCAGACGCTCGATCAGCGTGACCGCGGTCGACAACGGTCCGATGGATCAGCGATTGATCGATTCGGGTCTCGTCACGCATCTTCGTGAGGATGGATTCCGCTATCGACCACCGAACCCGGTCGACTGGCTGGTCTGCGACATGGTCGAACAACCGCGCAAGGTCGCCGCACGCATGGCTGAATGGCTGGCCGGCGGCTGGTGCCGTCATGCCATCTTCAACCTCAAGCTGCCGATGAAGAAGCGCTATGACGAAGTCCGACTGTGCCGCGCCTTGATCGAGGACGCTGCGAGGGAAGCAGGCAAGCGCGTCGAATGGCGCGCCCGACACCTCTACCATGATCGCGAAGAGATCACCGTTTTCGCCCGTAACTTGTGATTCACACGAAATCGGGCACAGCGGTTTGCCAAAACGGGAACCGTGCAACATCAGCGTCACCTTGCATCGCTAACATTTCAGCGTGGTTTCACTTAGAACGGGGAAAGACATGTTTCGAATCACAAAATTCCTGATCGCGAGCATGTTGCTCGTCGCAGGCGCAAGCGCGGCAAATGCCCAAGTCGTCATCAGCCAAGTCAATGGTGCTGGCGGCAACAGCAATGCTGTCTACAACAAGGATTATGTCGAGCTGTTCAATCGCGGCAGTTCGACCCAGAGTCTCAGCGGCTGGTCTCTGCAATATTCCAGCGCCACGGGAACCGGAAATTTCAGCAGCAATGTGACCGCCTTGAGCGGCAGTATCCCAGCTGGCGGGTATTTCCTGATCAGTCTTGGCGGTGGAGCGACCGGCGTCGCGTTACCGACTCCAGATGTTTCCGGCACGACCGCGATGGGTGGTTCGGGTGGCAAGTTGATTCTCGCCAACGTTGCCACGGGACTGGCCTGCAATGGCAGCAGCACCGTTTGCGACAGCACCCAGCTCGGCCAGATCGTCGATCTGGTTGGCTATGGCAATGCCAACTACTTTGAAGGAACCGCAGCCGCGCCGACACCTAGCAGCATCCTGTCGGACTTCCGCGCCGCTGGCGGCTGCACAGACAGCGACCAGAATGGCGCCGATTTCAGTACGGCCGCACCCGCACCACGCAACAGCGCAACAGCGACCGCACAGTGCCCCGGCACCGGCATTCCATCGATCAGCGTCGCCAACATCTCGCTCGACGAAGGCGATACCGCGACCACGCCGTTTCAGTTCACCGTACAGCTGAGTGAAGCAGCGCCAGTGGGCGGTATCTCATTCAACTACGCGACTGAGGATGCAACAGCGTTCGCGGGTGTCGACTATACCAGCGCCAGCGGCAGCAGCTCGATCGCGGAAACCGAAACCTCGACCACGATCATCATCAATGTCATCGGCAACACCACGCCGCAATCCGCTCGCAGCTTCAAGCTCAACCTGACCGGCATCACGGGCGCTACACCGTCCACGCTGACCGCGACGGCAACTATCCAGGACGATGACATTGGTACTTATGCGATCCACGATATTCAAGGCGCAGGCGACAGCTCGCCAATCGCCGGCCAACGCGTACAGACCATAGGCAATATTGTCACCGCGGTCGGACCGGCCGGATTCTTCATGCAATCCCCGGACGCCGACGCAGATGCCTTGCCGATGACTTCTGAAGGTGTCTATGTCTTCACGTCGACGGCGCCAACCGTGTTCATTGGCGACAAGGTGAATCTGATAGCGACTGTCGACGAGTTCTACGGCTTGACTGAACTCAAGAACGTCAGCAATCTCGCCGTGCAAAGTTCGGGCAATACAATGCCGACGGCGATCAATTTCGACGCCAACACGCCATCTCAGGACCTTCTCAACTTGAGTTGCGACACAACCAATTTCGAATGCTTCGAAAGCATGCGCGTGCAGATCGACAACGGCATTGTCGCCCGCTCCAATCCGTATTTCAGCTCGGACAACTATGCGCAGATCTTTGCTTCGGCATCCGGTACGCGCTCCTTGCGCTCACCCGGTCTGCTCTATCCGCTGGTGCCCGGTGCCGAAAATCCGGACGCCGAGCAATTCAATGGCAACCCGCATATCTTTGAGCTTGACGCAGACGCGCTCGGCGCCGTTGCTCCGAATACGCAGATCACGGGCGGCAGCCACTTCACCGCTACCGGTGTGGTCAATTACAACTTTGGCGACTACGAAGTCTGGCCGACTGCTTTCACGGTCACAGATGCCAATACGATTCCGCGCCCGGTCAAGGCAGGACAACTTGGCGCGGAGCTGCGCATCGGCAGCTTCAACATGCTGCGTTTCTGCGACACGCTGGCAAACACCACGTTTACCTGTGGCAATGGCGGCGAGCCCAACCAAGCCGCGTTTGATCTCAAGGTCGCCAGACTTTCAGACTACGTCGGCAACGTGCTTGAACTTCCCGACGTGCTGGGTGTAATCGAAGTCGAGAATCTCGCCGTGCTGCAGACACTGGCGACGAAAATCAACACCGATTTCGGCGTCACCTATACGGCCTATCTCGAAGAAGGAAATGATGGCGGCGGTATCGACGTCGGCTATCTCGTGCGTGGAGATCGGATCAGCAATGTCGTCACCACCCAGCTCGACAATAGCGAAATGTGGATCGATCCGCGCGATGGAATGCCCGCCAAACTCCACGATCGCCCATCACTCAAGCTTGAAGCGACGTTTGATGGCCAGGCGTTCGCCACGATCGTCATCCATCCGAAATCACGTAGTTGTGTCGATGTACCAAGCGGAGCGAATTGCACTCAGGCCGATGTCGATCGTAATCGCCTGAAGCGCTTCACCCAGGGGAAATCGATTGCCGCGCGTGTGCAGCAAGAACAGATCGCTCAACCGAATCGCCCGTTGCTCGTGATCGGTGATTTCAACGACTACCAGTTCAGCGATGGGCTCGTGCATCTCACCGGCTTGATTGAAGGACGTTACGTTGATGCCAAAAATGTGCTCCATCTCGGCGGCCCGAATATCGTCAATCCACCTTTGTGGGATGCCGTGAATTCGCTCCCGGCCAACGAGCAGTATTCCTTCCTCTTCACCGAGCAATTCGGCGCGATTCTCGGCTACACGTCATCGGGATCATTCGACAAGGGCCGCGACGTGCCGATCATGCAGGTACTCGATCACGCCTTGCTCAACGATGCGGCACGCAAGTGGTTCGCCGGTTTTGAATACGGACGTGCCGATCTGGATGCGGCCGACGCTGTCGAGAATGTCAGCACGAGCGCTATCGGTGTCTCCGACCATGACGGCCTCGTCGTGCGTCTCGCAACCGATCGCATTTTTGCCGACAGCTTCGGCGGCGATCAGTAATATCGATTGGCCGCCCTGCGAAATCTGCAGGGCGGCCAACGCGAGTTATAAATGAGAAAAGCCGCGCGATTGCGCGGCTTTTTTCGTTGATCAATCGCTCGACGCTTCGTACAGTCGCTTGCGTGGCGCACCGGTGATGGCGGCGGCCATGCGCGCCGCGCGGGCGGGCGCCATTTCTTCGCAAAGCAGGGCGAACACGCGCTTGCCTTCGGCCAAGGCCGCATCGGCTTCCTCACCGCTGGCTCCGGCCACGAGCACAACGAACTCTCCTCGCTGCTGATTGGTATCAGACTGTACTTTGCCGAGGACGTCCACGAATGGGCCCGACATCACGGTCTCGAAGATCTTGGTCAGTTCACGTGCGACCACGACCAGGCGTTGCTCGCCAAACACCGACATCATGTCCTGCAGCGCAGCGACAATGCGATGACTCGATTCATAGAAAATCAGCGTTCGCGATTCCGCGACGAGCTGACCGAGACGCTCGCGCCGCGCCGCCGCCTTGGCCGCGAGGAAACCTTCAAAGACAAATCGATCGCTCGGCAATCCAGCCACCGACAGCGCAGCGATCGCCGCGCAAGGTCCTGGTACCGGCGAAACCGTGAGACCGGCCTCACGCGCGGCACGCACGAGGCGAAAACCCGGATCGCTGATCAACGGTGTGCCTGCATCGGAAATCAACGCGACATCGCCACCTTGGCGCAAGCCTTCGATCAATCGCTCGACTTGATCGCGCTCGTTGTGTTCATGCAGGGCCACCGCCTGCGCGCGGCTGCCAATGCGGGCCAGCAGCGATCCACTGTGACGGGTATCTTCGGCCGCAATCAGATCAACACTGC
>JBDSPX010000103.1:0-6402 GCA_039930065.1 Dokdonella sp. | reverse complement strand
GTGTTTGCCTGCGAAGCAATGGTTGTCTGCGAAGAAAAGCAGTTTCAGACGACTACTGCGAATTGCATGCACACCTGATGCAGGACGACTGCATGGATGCAGGAGGTACGCATCCATGGATGGATGCGGTACGACTCCAGGGATGGAGGAGGTAGAACGGCGTCCGGAACAGCCGTCGAGAACCGCGTCGGGAACAAGCGGTCGAGAGCAACGCAGGAGCAGTTGCCGAGCAATTGCTGGCGAATTGCCATGGATAGCATGGTTGCCATCCATGCACTAGCACGCGGAGATTCAACCTCGTCCGCGACCGTGCGACACTGCGTTCGATAGCGTCACCCGAATCGCAAAGCGCTTGGAAGAGAGCGAAGAACCAGCGGCGATTCGTCACGCGCAAGGATCGAAAAGAGGATGTCGCATGGGTCATTGGCTTGAAGAATCTCGCGGGATGACTTCGCGCACCAATATGCCGGATCAGGTCTCAGCATGCCTCGCTTGACCATCACGGGCGGCACGCTGGTCGGCCAGAAATTCAGCTTCACTGACTCGGTCGTCATCGGCCGCGGCGCCTACTGCGATATCCGCATCGACGATTCGACCGTTTCGCGCCGTCACGCCGAAGTGACCTGCGACAACAAGGGCATCTGGCATGTGCAGGATCTCGGCAGCGCGAATGGCACGTTGCACAACGGTCAGCCGTTGCGGGGAGCAGTGCGCGTCGATGGCTCGCTTGACCTTGTCATTGGCGAAGTCCCCGTTCAATTGCTCACGACCGAACCCGAAGAATCGAAGCAGGAAAGTTCGAGTTCGTTTCCACAATTGGTGGATCGCCTTGAGTTGCTTGCCTGGGTTGCCGCTCTGCCCGCCCGTCGCGAGAACCCCGCCCAACTGATTGGGCAGATTCTCGAAACGGTACTCGATGGATTTACCGGTTGCGTCTGCGTGGGTGTTTTCGTGACTCGGCCTGGCAGCACGAAATTGCTTCCCTATGCGCAACGAAGTGGCGCGTCGAGCGAAGACCGCCAGCCTTCGACAGCGCTGGCCGAAGCCTGCATGCGACACGTCGATGGCCTCGCCGGAGGTGCGGCGGCGATAGAACCACTGGGCGTGGCCGGTTCTCCCGCCGGAATCCTTGCCGCCCCGGTCATCCTCGGCGGAGAGACTCTTGGCATCCTCGTCGCCGAGTCGGAACGCTCCGATACCTGGACTCCGCTTGATCGCTCACTCGGAAAAGGGATCGCCGGCATCATCGCCGGACTGCTTGAGGCCGAACGCGGCAGCCATCCCGATCGCCGCGTCGCCGAACGCGATCTCTTGCTCGCGCGACGTGTCCAACAACATTTTCTTCCGCAGAATGCCATTCGCCTGACTGGCTACCAGTTCGCCGAAGCCTACGTGCCGGCACGCGTGGTCGGTGGCGACCATTACGATTATTTCCATTTTTCAGATGATCGCATCGGCCTGGTCATCGGTGATGTGTCCGGCAAGGCAGTATCGGCAGCGCTCGTGATGGCCCGTTTCGGCATGGCGGTACGCCTGCTCGCCAGTCAGGCCAGCAATCCGCTGGATTTGATGGTCACACTCAATGTGTTATTGCTCGACGAGCTCGAAGCCGGAATGTTTGTCACCGCCCAAGTCATCGCCATCGACCCTGCCAGCGGCAACATCGAGATCGCCAACGCCGGTCACCCGGCACCATTGCTGCGTGCTGCCAATGGTAGTGTCGAAGCGCTGACCCTCGAACCCGGGGCGCCGCTCGGAGCCCATGCTCAAACGCGCTTTGGCGCAGCGACCGTGCACCTGCCTGTCGGCGCCTGCCTGATGTTCTACACCGACGGCCTCGACGAAGCGGAAAACGAAGATGGCGAGCAGTTTGGCATCGAGCGCGCGATCGCCGCGATGAAATCCTCTGCCGATGCACCAACCCTGCTTTCCGCGATCAACCACAGCCTCGGCGAGTTCGTCGGCAGAGCCAAAGCAGCCGATGATCTGACCCTGCTCTTGATCAGCAGGGACGACGACATGGAGTTGTCTTACGAGGATCTTGCCGGCGCACCAACTACCTAGCGCAGTCCGGAAGCGCCGAGCAGGCGTGACATATCCGCGACCATTCCGGCATCGGGTTTCTTCGGTTCGGGCAGGTTCGACTTGATGCCAAGCGATTTTGCCACGAGCGCTGCCAACGTGGCCTGGCTACCACTGCTACTGATGCCCGCATCGGCACTGATCGGGGCCGCAACAGGGGCGGGCTTGTTTGCCTTGACGGCTCCCGCGAGTGCCGCATCTCGATTGGCCGATATGGCGAAGAGCTGAGTGAACCCAGCCACGTCGAACACTTGGCGCACGGTTGGATTGAGCCCGCACAAGCGCAGGCTGCCCTTGCCGTCAATCGACTTGCCGAGCATCAGCAGGACGCGCAATCCGGCGCTGCTGACGTAGCCGACGCCCGCAAGATCAACCAGAAAATCCTTCGAGCCGGCATCGATCAAATCCTGCACCGCCAGTTCCAGATCTCCCGCTGTATCGGTGTCGAGGCGCCCGACCAGGCCGAGCACCCGTACCTCACCCGCCAACTCGTCGCGAATCTCCAGCGCCACTTCAGCCTTCCCGGAACACGAAGCGCGCCATGCCGATCTGGATTACATCCTCATGATGGAGCAGACGCTCCTGGACGGCTTCCGCGTTGACCCGGGTTCCTGACTTGCTGCCGAGATCACTGAGCGTATAACCCTTGGAGTCGACCGAGATACGCGCATGCTTGGCTTCGACACCAGGTCCGCCGATACGGATCTCATTGGCGGCATCAGCACCGAGGGAAACCGGCTTGGGTGGCAGCGGAATCGCGGAACGACCGGCTTCCGGATTTTGCGGAACCAGCCGAGCCGTGCGCAATGACATGGTCGCATTCGCACCAAAGGTTGCGGGCTTTGATCCGGGCGGAGGCGGCACCTTCGGCGGCTCGGGCAGTTTGAGCACCTGCAGAATTTGCGTTTGTGCGGCTGGAATATCGAAGCTCGCGATATCCATCGGAATATCGATGTCCTCCGCGATCGGCATTTCCTGGGTGCTGGCAGGACCAGGCGCGGGTACATGGATGGGCTCATGAACATGGACCGGTCCGGCCGCGTGAGTCAACTCTTCCTCACTGGCAAACACCTCAAGGAATCGCGCTCTCAGCGCTTCACCTTGCTTGTGTGCGACTGCGCGCTCGCTCAACGCCGCTTCAATTGCCTTGAGTCGACTGGTGTACTCCTCCTCACTGAATTCGCCAAGCTTGCGGCGCAACTCGATTTCCTGACGATCAAGCTTGACCGCCTCGTGCGCTTGGGTGATTTCAGCCAGCGCGCCTCGCAGGCGAGCATAAGAATCACGCGCCTGTTGACGCAACGGTTCGGCCTTCGCCTCGATCGCGTAGAGCTGCTTGACGTAATCGGCGCTGACTCGGCTGAACACGGCAGGATCGAATTCAGCTTTGACCAAGTCCAGACCCGACAGCCGCCCACGCAGGATATCGGCCTCTTCCTTGAGCGCCTTGAGCGCATCGATGACGCCGAGATCGACCCCCGAGAGGGATTCCGGCAATTCGCGGCTATTTACCATTTTCCCTCTCCAAGCCGCGTCAGGCGGCAGCAAAATCAAGTTCGACGGCGCCGAAGCGGAGCTTGTCGCCCGGCTTGATCGGCACGTTCACACCGGTTTCAATGCGCACATTGTTGACGAAAGTACCGTTTACCGTCCCGTTTTCCTCGCGCACGAAGAATAGCTGGCCTTCGCGGACCAGTTTCGCATGACGTCGACTCAGGCTGCGGGTTGGATCGACGTCGCTCAAATTGAGTTCGGGATTGATTCCGGAGGCCAGATCGGGACGCCCAACCAGAAATTCACTAAGTGCCGGATCGAGTTGGAAAACCTGACCCTTGGCATGCCGAAGCAAGCAACTACCGCGCGCTTTTGGTGTCGGTAGCGGCGGGGCGGCGGGTCGCTCGATCGACGTTTGTGCCGGTTCCAGAGAGGCTTTTAGCGGTTTCACTGGAGCCTGCCGCGTCGGCGGGGCCGGCGGGGCGGCAACTGCAGGGACCTCCGCACTCATGGTCGCTGCGGCGGCCGCTGGTTTGGATTTTGGTGTCCTGGCTTCGGTTAGTGCCGAGCTCAATCGCGTCTCGCACTGTTGATGGCGCGCGGCGAGACTGCGCAGCAGATGGGTCGCGATGCCTATATTTTCACGCAGCACATCAGCAAACCCATCGCGCTCAACCTTCAGCAGTCGGGCAGATTTGCGCACCAATGCGGTGGCGAAACGCGGTTGGTCGTCAAGCAGCGACATCTCACCGAAGAAATCACCCGGACCCAGGCTCGCAATCGGTTCCTTGCCGCGAGCCGAAACGATGAGATCAATTGAGCCCGACTCGATGATGTAAAGAGCCTTGCCGGAATCACCCTCCGAATACACGGGCTTTCCAGAGGGTATTTCAACGTAGGCATCGGCAGTTGAGCTCATCGCAAGATAACTCTGATGCAGCGGGAACCAGCCCGGACTCCTGATTATGCCGAGCGCATGCCATCAGCAGCAACCGCAGTGAAAGCAGCCGACTGCTACGGACCGTGACGGCCACATTCAGGAAGACACTACGTGGACCCTCCACCATTGCGGCATTTGGACGCATTTTGCCAATCGAAGGCAAGCAAACCGCAGTTCAATTCGATGAATGGATCAGCCGAATGCAAGAGCGCAGCCATCTGACGCGATTGACCGAGCCCTGCCCGCGCAATCGGCGGTCTACCTGTCGAGTGGTTCCAGCGACCTTCTCGGTTGCGACGCTGAAAGGCCTGCTGATACAATTCGTCGGCTCTGCAGGCAGTTTTTCTGGGTCGGCAGTGAATCCAACACGCAATCGGGCAGGTTCAGTGCGCAATTCCATCGCCTACGGTCGGCGGGTGGCAGTTCGCACCACGCTTTTGCAGATCGGAGTGACCCTCGTGGTCGCCTTGATCGCCTCGATTTACGGCTGGCGGATTGGCTTGGCCACCCTTGCGGGCGGCGTCATCATCGCGGTCGGTAATGGATTGTTTGCGGTACGCCTGTTCGGGCGGGGAGTCGCCCCGGCACGCAATGTACTGCACTCCGCCTATGCGGCGGAGGTACTCAAATGGTTTTGGCTGTGCCTGGCGCTGACACTGGCCATCGCAGTCCTGAAACTGCCTTTTGTCGGATTGATCATCGGCATTCTGGCAGCGCAGTTTTCATTCTGGATCGCCCTAATCGCAATCAGGTAGCACGATGGCCAGCGAACACGAAGCCCCGAACATGACCGGGTACATCAAGCATCACTTGCATCACCTGCAGGTGCAGACGCCGGGTACCGAAGGCCAGTTCTGGCTGATCAATATCGACAGCATCATTTTCATGCTGCTTGCGGTGGTGGTTTTTTTCTGGCTGTTCATGAAGGTTTCGCGGCGCGCGACATCGGGTGTACCGGGGAAACTGCAGTGCGCGATTGAAATGGTTCTCTCGTTCGTTGATGGCATGGTTCGCGAGACGTTCCATGGCCGGAGCAAGCTGATCGCGCCGCTGTCGCTGACCATTTTCGTTCTGATCTTCTTCATGAATTTCATGGACATGATTCCGGTCGACCTGCTGCCCTGGGCTTGGGCGAGCGGGCACCAGTTGACTGGCCACGATCCGGAGCACGCTTTCCTGCGCGTCGTGCCGACCGCCGATATCAATACGACCGTCGGCATGTCACTGACTGTTTTCCTGCTGATCCAATACATCGGCATCAAGCACAAGGGTCTGTTCGGATTTTTCAAGGAGTGGTTCACCGCGCCGTTTGGCCCGTGGTTCGCACCGTTCAACTTGTTGCTGCGCGTGATTGAAGAGGCGGTACGCCCGCTCTCGTTGTCGCTGCGACTGTTTGGCAATATGTATGCGGGTGAGCTGATCTTCATCCTGATCGCGGTCATGACTCTTGGTGCGTCACTCGATCATTTCTCGACGTATCTGCTCGGTTTCGGTCAGGTCATCGCCGGATTCGTCTGGACCGCGTTCCATATCCTGATCATTACCCTGCAAGCCTTTATCTTCATGACGCTTACGATCGTCTACCTGAGCATGGCCGCAGAGCACCACTAGTTTTTCAAGCTTTAGCGATCATCCTTGATCGCGACAATCAAACAGCAGGCATCCGTGCCCGCACACTTCAACTAAAAGCTGTTCCCTATTTCAATTCACTCGGAGAGAACCATGGAAACCATCGCAAACGTTGCCCAGGTCGGCGACCTGCTCAGCATGACGGTCATCGCCGCCGCCCTCCTGATCGGACTCGGCGCACTCGGAACGGCGATTGGCTTCGCCCTTCTCGGCGGCAAGTTCCTTGAAGGTGCGTCGCGTCAGCCGGAACTCACCCC
>JBDSPX010000102.1:0-14045 GCA_039930065.1 Dokdonella sp. | reverse complement strand
ACGCCAGTCCATCGTGTCGATCGAATCGCGGCAATTGGCGGTGAGAAAGCGCACGGCTTGGGCATGATCGCGATGAGTCAGCGGAATGCCCGCATACGCCGCGCAGGCGATGGCAGCGGTGATGCCTGGGACGACCTCGTAGCGGATTCCATTTGCGCGCAGAAATTCCAGCTCCTCACCACCGCGGCCGAACACGAACGGATCTCCACCCTTGAGGCGGACGACGCGTTTCCCGGCACGAGCAAATTCCAGCATGTGTGCGTGGATTCGATCCTGCGCTGTTTGCAAGCCTCCGCCACGTTTGCCGACTTCCACAATCAATGCACCCGGTCTTGCCAGAGCGAGCACCTCGGCCGAAACGAGTTGGTCATGCAGAACGACATCCGCATCGCCGAGGGCGCGCGCGGCTTTCAGCGTGAGCAAGCCAGGATCGCCAGGGCCCGCGCCGACGAGGATCACGAGGCCGGCTCGGCGCGCTGTCAAGGGAAAGGTTTCATTGCCTTCTGTGACACCTTGTTTGATTGACTGCGCTTGTCTGGGTGATCGCGCGCGCAGCGATCCGTGCTCGCGGATGGGTGGCGCAGCGGTGGGTGATAGGGGCTTTTTCGATTTCATGCCGGCAAGGATATGGGCGTGCAGCAGGTGACGGAAATACCAATTGCACAGGCTCATATGTCATTGGGTGATGAACAAGCAAACGGACGTCTAGACGGCCATAGTGGACGGTGCGGTCAATTGCCACTATCCTGCCAGAGCGGACTTCGTCTCGATGGCTTGACTTGCGACCCGTTCCGAAATTCTTCGCGCCGTGCGATTTGCGTGCGGCCATTGCTGTTTCACCGCAGAAAGCCACTGAATTCAAAATCATGACCCTGACCCAGTTGCGCTATATCGTCGCCATCGCGGATGCCGGCCTCAACATCACCCTGGCGGCCGAGCGCGTGCATGCCACTCAGCCGGGTATTTCGCGGCAACTGCGCCAGCTGGAGGATGAGCTGGGTTTCCAGTTTTTTCTGCGTAAAGGCAAGAGTCTCGATTCGGTGACCTCGGCAGGCGCGCAGGTCATCGCACGGGCCAGGGCGATTCTCGCCGAGGCGGCGAATATCCGAGTGATGGCGGCGAATCTGCGCAGCGACAATGGTGGCCAGTTGGTTATTGTCACCACGCACACCCAGGCGCGTTTTGTCCTTCCCGATGCGGTGGCGGAGGTGAAGCGGCATTTTCCGGATGTCGGCATACGCCTCGAACCGCATGGCGATACCGAATTGATTGAGCTGCTGGGCAAGGGAGTTGCCGATCTTGCGATCATCAGCACCGCCAGCACCCCGCCGAATGCCGAATTGGCGATTCCGATCTTCCGCTGGGATCGGCAGATCCTCGTGCCAAAGGGGCATCCGCTGGCCAAGCTTGGCCGCGCGCCACGTATCGACGAGCTCGCCCAGCATGCGCTGGTCAGCTATGAATCCTCGCTGGCCACGGAATCTTCTCTGCGACGCGCCTTCGTCGAGGCCGGTTGTGAATTGAAACTTGCGGTGACTGCGCGTGATGCTGACTTGATCAAAACCTATGTGCGCGCGGGACTCGGTGTCGGTGTGCTCGCCGAGATGGCTTTGAGCGAAGAGGATCGAGCGGATTTCTGCGTATTCTCGGCGCGCGGATTGCTGCCAACCTGCACGAGCTGGATCGTGTTGCAGCGTGATCGCGTGCAGCGCGACTACGCGCTTGATCTGATTGCGGCGCTGGCTCCGCATATTGATCGTCGCGATGTCGTTCGTGTCGTTCAAGGTGCGGCCGTAGCCAATTGGCCAATCCCACCGCATTGGAATGCACTCCGAAGCAGCGCCAACTCTGCGCGCGCCTCACGTCCTGCGAATGTGGGAGAGGCCTTCAGGCCCGACGCTCTTCCTTCATATTGATGAAATGCATCGCCGCCAAGAAGGGACAGGCGTTCAAAGCCGCTCAATGCGCCGGCATGTCGCCCCAATACGCGCGACGGCAAACGAAGATGCGAAAACCTACAGATGTATCCCACACTCGCGCTTGAGGCCGAAGTAGCGGGTGTCCTCCTCGCGCATGCCGGGTAGCCACGGTCGCGTCGTATGCACGTCGCCGATCGAGACATAGCCTTCGTGCCAGAGCGGGTGATAGGGCAGATCGTTATGGCTGAGATATTGCCAAATGTCGCGATCACTCCAATCAATCAGCGGGTGTACTTTCCAGCGTCCGTGCTTGAGTTCGAGCACCTCGGTGTGTTCCCGCGTACTCGCCTGGCTGCGACGCAAGCCGGCGAACCAGGTGCGTGCACCAAGGTCCTCAAGCGCGCGGCGCAGAGGTTCAACCTTGCGCAGATCGTCATAGCGATTGAGCCCTTCGAGTCCCTGTTCCCAGAGACGGCCGTGGCGGGCCTCCATCCAGGCGCGACCGATCTTCGGCCGGTAGACATGCAGGTCGAGATCCAGGCGCTCGGTCAATTCGTCGGCAAAGCGATAGGTTTCGTCGAACAGGTAGCCCGTATCGATCAGGATCACCGGCACTTTGCGACATTGGCGGCTGACCAGATGCAGAGAAACTGCCGATTGCGCACCGAAGCTGGAAGACAGTACATGTTTGCCAGGGAGTGTTTCCAACGCCCAGGCCACGCGATCCTCCGCGCTTTGCTTTTCCAGCCATTGGTTCAGTGTCGCCAGTGCGCGCGTATCCTCGGCGGCCGAGACGAGATCGGGAAGCATGCTCATGCAATCACCTGTACGGGAATTCCTGCGGGGGGACGAATGACTTTGGCTCGAACGAGGAAATCGCCGAATCCCTCTTCGGTATTTCTTTCAGCCGCGTAGCGGGCGAAGAGTCGATCGAGCTCGCCGAGGATCGTCGCTTCATCGATGTTTTCACGATGCAGTGTGTTGAGACGCTGACCGCGGCGATCCGCACCGAGCATGAGGTTGTAGCGTCCCGGCGCCTTGCCGACGAGGGCGATCTCGCCGAGGTACGGACGTGAACAACCATTCGGGCAACCCGAGATGCGCAGATGGATCGGCGTATCCTCAAGTGTGTGTTTCGCCAGCAAGGTCTCGACCTTGCCGATCAGGTCGGGCAGATAGCGTTCGGCCTCGGCCATGGCCAGCCCGCAGGTCGGCAAGGCCACGCAGGCCAGCGCGTTCAAGCGTAACGGACTTGCGTTGCGATACAGATCGAGCTGATGTGTCGTCACCAGTGCATCGATCGCGGCACGCTCAGCGGCTTGGACATTCGCAATGATCAGGTTCTGATTGGCCGTCAGTCGAAAATCTCCGCGATGGATGCGTGCAATCTCGCGCAGACCGGTCAGATGAGTCGCCTTGCCGCGATCAGCGACACGGCCGGCTTCGATGCGAAGCGTGAGGTGCCAGCGGCCTTCATGGCCTTCAATCCAGCCGAAGCGATCGCCGTTGTGTTCAAACGCGAAAGCCCGAGCCGGACCCAGTGCAAAACCCGCGCGTTGTTCGACTTCGCTCTTGAACCAGTCGATGCCGCGATCCTCGATTGTGTACTTGAGTCGCGCGCGTTTGCGTACATCGCGGTTGCCGAAATCACGTTGCGTGGTCAGTATGGATTCGGCGACGGCGAAGAGTTGATCGGGCCTGACGAAGCCGATGACCTGGCCGAGCAGGGGATAGGTTTCGGCATCGTTGTGGGTGGCGCCCATGCCGCCGCCGAGACTGATGTTGAAGCCGGCGAGTTGGCCGTCCTCAAGCACGGCGATGCAACCGAGATCGTGGGCGAATACATCGACATCGTTGTGCGGTGGAACCGCGAAGGCGATCTTGAACTTGCGCGGCAAATAGGTTTCGCCATACATCGGTTCGCTTTCAGTCTCGCCACCGGCGATGCGCTGCTCGTCGAGCCAGATCTCATAGTAGGCACGGCTCTTCGGCTTCAGATGCTCGGATAGACGTGCGGCCCAGTCGTAGACAAGCGCGTGCGACCTCGACTCGACCGGATTGGCCGATACGAGCACGTTGCGATTGACGTCGCCGCAGGCAGCGACAGTATCGATCAGGCTCGCATTGATCGCCTGCATGGTGGCTTTCAATTCGCGCTTGATGACGCCGTGAAACTGGAATGCCTGCCGCGTGGTGACACGCAGCGACGCATTCGCGTAGCGCGTGGCGATCGCATCAAGGGCCAGCCATTGTTGTGGTGTGACCACGCCACCGGGCGTGCGCGTGCGGATCATGAAACTCCAGGCGGGTTCGAGTTTTTGCTGGCGACGTTCGTCGCGCAGGTCACGATCATCCTGTTGATAGCTGCCGTGGAACTTGATCAGGACGGTGTCGTCCGCGCGGATCGCGCCGGTGTGGGCGTCGCTGAGACTGTCGAGCAGGCTGCCGCGCAGACGCTGGCTGTTCTGCTTGATCGTTTCGACGCTGGAGGAGCTCGTGCTCATTGGCGGGGCCGGAAAATTGAAATGTTCAATGAATTGCGTTGTTGCCTGGAAGTGATTCGATCAAGAAGCAGAGGCACTGGGTCCCTGCCTGCGCCGGGACGACGGACGAAAGGGGGAGTGTCGTGCAACTTCTGATCGTAGCGAGTCGCCACTCGTGCGCGCGTCGCAGCGAACAATGATCGGACGTTGTCTCGGAAATCCAAAAGGCTGACACTCGTCCTTCGATGGGCTCGGAACGAACGGCTGAGGTTGATCAGTTCATCCCTAGTAAACGTCGCGTGCATAGCGTCCCTCCTCGCGCAGGGCGGCGAGTTGTTCGGCCGCTTGTTCACGATCGCCATTGCCATGCTCACCGAAGATGTCGAGCAAGGCGTCTTCGACGTCGCACGCCATGCGTGTGGCGTCACCGCAAACATACAGATGCGCACCGTTGCGCAAACGGTCATGAAGCTCACGGCCGTTTTCACGCAAGCGATGTTGCACGTAGACCTTGTTCGCCTGGTCGCGCGAGAAGGCGAGATCGAGTCGGTCGAGCCGACCATCGCGCAAGGCTTCCTGCCATTCGACCTGATAGAGAAAATCGCATTGGAAATGCGGATTGCCGAACAGCAGCCAGTTGCGCCCGCTGGAGCCGGTTGCCGCGCGTTCCTGCACAAACGCGCGGAACGGGGCGATGCCAGTGCCGGGGCCGATCATGATGATGTCGCGGCTGCCATCGGATGGCAGACGGAAGCGTTCGTTGTGTTCGATGAAAACCGGAATGCGCGCATCGTCATCCGATCGCGCAAGAAAATTCGAAGCCACACCTTGATGGCGATGGCCGAATGCTTCGTAGTCGACATGGGCGACGGTGAGATGCACTTCTTCGCCAACGAGCGTCTGGCTGGAAGCAATCGAATACAGTCGCGGCGTCAGCGGACGCAGAGCGCCGATCAGTTCATCCGCGTTCCATCGAGCCGGATAGGTTCGCAGAAGATCGATCAGTTGATGGCTGCCGAGCAATTTGATCAACGTCGCCGATTGCTCAGGGGCGAGCAATCGATTCAATCCGGCATGTGCGGCCGCCGCGGCGTGATGGGCAACGAACGGTCGACCGATGCGGGTCAGTTCGCGGCGAACTTGCAGCCAATGGCGCAGCGAGTGTGTCTCGCTGCCTTGAGTGATCGATGCATCGCCATCGAGTTGGAGCAGATCAAGCACGTTGCGAACGAGCTCGGTCGAATTCTGCGGGCAGACGCCAAGCGCATCTCCGGGCGTATAGCTCAAGCCGGAACCTGCAAGCGACAGTTCGATGTGGCGGACGTCTTTCTCGCTGCCACGTGCGGTGATGCGCTGGTTGGCCAACAGCTCGGCGAGATACGGCGCATCGCGATCATGCTTCGCTTTGGACGCAACCGCTCGCAACGGAACGACGCTGCTGCGTGAGGTGGCAGCGGGCGTCAATTCGATCGCGCGATCGAGCGCCTGCTTGCGCCAAGGATCGGCAATTGTTTCGATATCCAGATCCGCTTCGCCAAGATCGAACAGACGCTGTGCGCCGAGCTCGGCCAATCGTGAATCGAGTTTGCGCCCGATCGCATTGAACTGCGGGTAGCTCGAATCGCCAAGGCCGAGCACGGCGTAGCGCAAATCGGGAAGTTGCGGCGCGCGCTTGCCGGACAAGTGCGCGATCAGACCGCGTGCATCGTCCGGTGGATCGCCATCGCCCTGGGTGCTGATGACCACATACAGCAAGCGTTCCGATTTGAGCTCGCGCAACGCAAGCGCATCGGCGCGAACCAGGCGCACCGGCGCGCCGCCGGATTCGAGATCGGCGACCAGGCGTTCAGCGATGCGTTTGGCATTGCCCGTTTGGCTGCCATAGACCACCGTGATGGGTGTGGCTGCGGGAACTGCGGGTGCGCCAACCGAGGGCGCGATGCCGGTCTGATTGCCAGCCAGACCCGCGCTGTAGCCGGACAGCCACCACAAGGCCTGCGTATCGAGTCCGTCGATCAAGCGAGCTAGCAGAATGCCCTTGTCATCGGTTAACGGGGTCAGCGGTGGCGTGATGAATTGGGCGGACATCGTCGGCTGGCAGTCGATATGGACGTCCAAACGTCCCAAGGTGATCGAGATTAGGCGGCAACCCCGGTTCCGTGAAGGAAGCGTTGCGCATGGGGATATGCGCTTGCTGCATGAGGGAGGGGGTGAAACGGCTCAAAGCAACATTGCTCGCGGGTAAACGCCTTGCGAGAGCGCTTCCTCTTGGGTTGGGGAGAAGCGTCAGCGCGCAGCGCCGACCCACCAAGAACTGGCTCCACGTTCTGGCCTCGGTAACAGGCGCCAACGGCGCAGCATAGCCCTCCGCATCAGGGGCTGTTTTCTCGATCTTGAGAGGCGTTATGCTCGATCCATCCGTTTCAGGAATCGAAATCATGACAACCCACGGATCCAGCAAGCTTGCCGTGTTGATTGACGCCGACAACGCGCAACCTTCGATCATCGACGGTTTGCTCGCCGAGGTCGGCAAGTACGGCACGGCCAGCGTCAAGCGTATCTACGGTGATTGGACGAGTCCGCAGTTGAAGGGCTGGAAAGAGGTGCTGCTGTCGCACTCGATCCAGCCTATCCAGCAGTTTCGCTACACCACCGGCAAGAATGCGACCGACTCGGCGATGATCATCGATGCGATGGATCTGCTTTACAGCGAACGCTTCGATGGCTTCTGCATCGTTTCGAGCGACAGCGATTTCACCCGCATCGCAATGCGCATCCGGGAGTCCGGTCTCACCGTCTACGGATTCGGCGAGCGCAAGACGCCGCAGCCGTTTGTCGCGGCCTGCGACAAGTTTATCTATACCGACATCCTGATCGACAAGGATGACGAGAGCGATGTTCCGGCCAAGCAGACCCAGGCGGTCAAGGCCATCGGCAAGGACCGCAAGCTCGCCAGTTTGCTGCGCAAGGCGGTCGAGGCGGCTTCCGACGACACCGGCTGGGCCAATTTGTCACCGGTCGGCAGTCAGATTGCCAAGCAGGCGCCGGATTTCGATCCGCGAAACTATGGCTTTCGCAAGCTGCGCGAACTCGTTGCGGCGAGCAAGTTGTTTGATATCGAGGAGCGCGTGGTTGGGGCAGGGCCGGGCAAGCAGGTTTATCTGCGCGAGAGCAGGAAGCGCTCGTCGTAAAGTCGACGTATGGGTGCTTTAAGGTGTTCCGAATAATGCGTGCGCTTCATTATCACGATACCTTTCAGAAAGTTGCAGGAAGAGCATCGGACCTGAAGGTCTCTCCCACTGGATCCTCGCTGCGGTCAATCAGGCGGCGTGATGCCCAGATGTGCGGCTGCGGATCGATAGCTTTCTATGATCTCGCTGCCGCGGCAACAGATCGTGATCGCAAGCGTCGCGTGTTGATTTTTGGACAATTCGCCGAGGGCGACCAGCGCGGCCTTGTTGGGCGGATAGCCGAACACGCCACAACTGATCGCAGGGAAGGCTATCGAGTTCAGTGATTGCTTGTGGGCGATGCTCAGCACGTTCCGATAGCAGTCCGCGAGTAGCTCGGCTTCACCTGCTGTGCCGCCTGCCCAGACCGGTCCAACGGTGTGGATGACAAAGCGCGCGGGCAAGTCGAATCCCGCTGTGATTCGCGCTTCGCCGGTCGGACAGCGCACCCCGAGACCCACTTTGGGCAAGGCGCGGCAGGCAGCAAGCAGCTGGGATCCGGCGGCCCGATGAATCGCGCCGTCAACGCCGCCGCCGCCGAGCAGGGTCTCATTGGCCGCGTTGACGATGGCGTCGACGCTTAGCGTGGTGATATCGGCTTTGATGATGCTGATCATCGGCGGATGGTCCCTGCTTATTCGCGGAAAGCCAAGCACCAGCTGAACGAAACAACTCAATCGCATGGCTTTTCGATCAGGATGGCAATAAATGAACCGTCGGGTATTGTAATTTAGCTGCCTAGGACATAATATCCGTGGCCTAAATGAAAAGCCCAGACAACTCCTTCGCTTACACGCTGCACGACGTCACTTGCCTGTTCCGCAAGCATTTCGATCGTCGCGCGATCCGTTTTGACCTGACTCGCGCGCAATGGCGTGCACTGAAGTCGATCCGCCGTCGTGAAGGGCTCAGTCAAACCGAATTGGCCGAATTCCTCGAAATGGAGCCGATTGCGGTGGGTCGCGTCATCGATCGATTGGTCGCGGCGGCGTTTGTCGAGCGCCGCGCTGATCCAAACGATCGCCGCCGCTGGTGTCTGCATTTGACGGCCAAGGCGCATGAAGTCACCGACGACATGGAAGTGCTCGCCGCCGAATTGCGTCACGAGGCGCTGGCCGGCGTTACTCAAACTGATTTCGACGCCTTCGAGCGCGTCCTCGCAAAGATCCGCAGCAATCTTGTCGCCATTGAATCCAGCAACGAATCCTCCGATTCCTGATACCGAGCGTGTCATGACCAGCAAACAGAAAAACGAAACCCTAGCCACCGCCGAGCCGGCCAAACCCGCGCGCAAGCGCAGCAACCGCATCCTCTGGATTGCCGGTCCGCTCGTGGTGGCCGTTGTCGCGGGATATTTCTACATTACCTCGGGGCGCTATACCTCGACCGACAATGCCTATGTGCAGGCCGATCAGGTCACGATCGCGCCGCAGATCGGCGGGCGTGTGGTCGAAGTCGCTGTGCGCGAGAACCAGAAGGTTCGCAAAGGCGATCTGTTGTTCCGCATCGATCCGGAACCGTTGCAGATCGCGGTGAACCAGATGGAAGCGCAGATCGAAGCGGCAGGCGATTACCTCAATGCCTCGCGTGACGGCTACCGCTCCTCCAGCGCTGATTTGCGCTCGTCCGATGCAACGTTGCGAAATCACGAGGCGCAGCTCAAGCGCATCCGCGAATTGCGTGGCAAAGGTCTCGTCGCGCAGAAGGCGCTCGATGACGCGATCAACGACGTCAACACGGCTCGCGGCACGCGCGACAGCGATGCGGCCAATCTGGCGAAATCGAAGACCATGCTCGGCGGCGCCGTGGATACGCCACTGGCGCAGTTGTCGGGCTACAAAGTGGTCCTGGCGCAAATGGCCAAGGCCAAGCTTGACTTGTCCCATGCGGAAATCCGTGCGCCAATAGACGGTACGATTGGAAAGATGCACTTGCAGCCGGGCGACTATCTCAATGTCGGTCAAGCCGCGATGCCACTGGTTTCCAATTCCTTGTGGGTTGAGGGAAATTTCAAGGAAACCGATCTGACCAACGTCCACGTCGGCCAGACCGCCGAGATCGAAGTCGACACCTATCCGGGTCACAAATGCAAGGCGACCGTGACATCGATCAGCCCGGCATCGGGGTCGCAGTTTTCGATCCTGCCTGCGCAGAACGCGACCGGCAACTGGGTCAAGATCGTGCAGCGCATTCCGGTTCGCCTGTCGATCGATACGGGCAATGAGAAAGACATGATCCTTCGCGCCGGCATGAGTGCCGATGTCGAAATCGATACCGGCAAGGAGAATTCGCTGCTTGGGCGTTGGACGTCGGGTGGAGCGCAGGGTTCGCAAGTAGCGCTGAGCCGCTGAGCGGCGGGGAATGGAGAATAGGGAGTCGGGAATCGGTAGATCAGAAGCTGCAGCTGGCTTCGCTGCGTCGAATTCCGAATCCAGATTTTTAAAAACAAGCCGCTGCTCGTTCCGGTTTTCAACCGTCGAGCGGCTGAAGGCCGATCTCAAAAAATCATCGCGCAACGTGAATTGACGCCAACACCATCATGACCACCACCGCCTCGCACCAAGAGGTTCCCAATCTGCCGCTGCTGGTCGTATCGATCATGCTGGCGACGTTGATGCAGGTGATCGATTCAACGATCGCGAATGTTGCCTTGCCTGATATGCAGGGTTCGTTGTCGGCAACCCAAGATCAGGCGGCGTGGATCCTTACCTCGTACATTGTTGCTGCGGCGATCGCGACGCCTGCGACCGGCTGGCTCGCTTCGCGCTTTGGTCGCCGCCATCTGTTGATCGTCGCAATCGCGGGTTTCACGGTGGCCTCCGTGCTGTGCGGTCTCGCCACCAATATCACCGAGATGGTTGGATTCCGCATATTGCAGGGTCTGTTCGGTGCGGCCCTCGTACCGATTTCGCAATCCTCTTTGCTCGATGCGTTTCCGCCTGAGAAGCACGGCGCGGCCATGGCGATGTGGGGCATGGGGATTATGGTGGGTCCCATCGTCGGGCCGCCACTCGGCGGTTGGCTGACTGACAACTACAGCTGGCATTGGGTGTTCCTGATCAATGTCCCGGTCGGCATTGTGGCGTTGCTAGGCGTGCTTGCCAGCGTGCCGAAGGACGAAACCCATACGAGCCGGTTCGACTGGCGTGGTTTCGCTTTCCTCGCCATTGGCATTGCGGCCTTGCAGCTCATGCTCGATCGTGGCAACGATAAAGACTGGTTTTCCTCGGTCGAAATCCAGGTCGATCTGGCCCTCGTTTTCCTTGGCTTCTATCTGTACTGGGTGCATTGGCGCAGCAGCGAGCGCACCTTTGTCGATCTGTCCTTGCTCAAGGACCGCAACTTCGGTGTCGCCACACTTTTCATCTTTATCGTCGGTGTCCTGCTGTTTGCGACGATGGCCCTCATGCCGCCCTATCTGCAGCACCTGATGAATTATCCGGTGGTGACAACCGGCTTGTTGCTGGCGCCGCGTGGTGTCGGCACCCTGATCTCGATGACCATCATTGGCCGCTTGCTCCAACGCGGCATAGATCCACGCAAGCCGATGGCGATCGGCATTCTGTTGATTGCGCTGTCGCTCGGGATGAGTGCACATTTTGGCCCCGATGTTCCCGTGTGGCCGATCATCAACGTCGGCATTTTGCAGGGCCTCGGACTCGGTTTGGTCTTTGTGCCGGTATCGACCTTGGCCTACGCGACGTTGCCGGGTTCGGCACGTACCGAGGCGGCCGGCATTTTCAGCCTGTCGCGAAATATCGGATCGAGTGTCGGTATTTCGATCATGTTTACCCTCGTTGCACGCAATACCCAGATCAACCACGCCGAAATCGCCTCGCGCCTGACGCCGTATTCACTCAATTTGCCAACGGGCGCATTGGACATCCATTCGATCCAGGGCTTGGCCATGCTTAACGCCGAAGTGACGCGGCAAGCTGCCGCAATCGCCTACATCAATGACTTCTGGCTGATGATGTGGATGACCCTTGTTGCGTTACCCTTCCTGCTCCTGTTTCGCATTCCGCGTCGCAAGGGTCCGAGTGCGGCGCCAATGCCGGTTGCCGACCATTGATCGGTCGATTTTGATACGCCGCTGAATCAACCGATTCGCGATTTGCAATGATTCCGCCTCGTTTCGCAGCCAACGATCTGCGCGAAATAGGCGTCCTCCAAAGTTTCACGGCAGACATCGACAATGCAGAGTTCTATGCGCAGCGTTTTCATTGCACTTTCACTCACCTTGGTCGCGGCGTGTTCGCCGAACAAGGTCGACGAGACAAAAACGGAAATGCCTGCGATCCCGGTCACGACCACCGTGGTTGCGCCGGGCGATTGGATCGACACGATTGAGGCCGTTGGCACCACCAAAGCGCGCGAGTCGGTGACTTTGACCGCGAAGATCACCGAAACCGTGCGCAAGGTGAATTTCACCGATGGTCAGCGTGTCGACGCCGGTGATGTATTGGTCGAGCTGACTTCCGGCCAGCAAGTTGCCGCTCTGGCCGAGACACAAGCGACCTACAAGGACGCGACGCGTCTGATGCAACGCAATGACGATCTGGTTCGCCAGGGCACGGTTTCCAAGCAGGTTGCCGATACCGCGCGTGCGACCCACGATTCCGCTCAGGCGCGCGTTGCGCTGTTGCGTGCGCAGCTATCGGATCGCGTGGTCACGGCACCGTTTTCAGGTGTCCTCGGTTTGCGTCAGATCAGTCTCGGCGCGCTGGTTACACCGGGGACCGTGATCACCACGCTTGATGACATTGACACGATCAAGCTCGATTTTTCTTTGGCCGAGCGCTATTTCGCCAAGCTCTCGAAGGGTTTGGAGCTCACCGCGACTACAGTGGCTTATCCGGGTCGCAAATTTACCGGTCACGTGATTTCGCTGGATTCGCGTGTGGATCCGGTCACGCGTTCGGTACTCGTGCGTGCCGAGTTGCCCAATCCTGATCATGACTTGCGCGCCGGCATGCTGATGACGGTCAATGTGTTGCAGCCAAGTCGCCAGGTGCTTGCCATTCCCGAGATCGCGATCGAGCAGGTTGGCATCGGATCCTTTGTCTATCGGGTCGGCGCCGACAACAAGGTTGAACGCATCAGCGTCGAACTCGGCGATCGCCAGGACGGCAAGGTCGAAATCACCAAAGGCCTCGAAGCGGGCGCGCGCATTGTCGTGGACGGCACGGTCAAGTTGCGCGATGGCTCGCTGATCAAGGATGCAACGCCTGCCAAGGCGCCGACGCCATGAATCTCTCCGATATCTCGATCCGGCGGCCGGTATTTGCGGCCGTGATCAGCTTGCTGCTGGTCGTGCTCGGCATCATGTCGTTTACGCGCTTGACCCTGCGCGAACTGCCGGCGATTGATCCGCCAATCGTTTCGGTGGAAGTCAATTATCCAGGTGCCTCGGCAGCTGTCGTCGAGACGCGCATCACCCAGGTGCTCGAAGATGCGTTGGCCGGTATCGAAGGCGTTGATACGGTCGAATCGAGCAGCCGCAACGGCAGTGCCGATGTGTCGATGGAGTTCAAGCTCAATCGGGACATCGAGGCGGCGACGAATGATGTTCGCGATGCGGTCAGCCGCGTGCAGGATCGATTGCCCGATGAGGCGGATCCACCCGAAATTTCAAAAGTGGAAAGTGATTCCGATGCGATCCTCTGGCTCAACATGCGCTCGGATCGCATGGATTCGCTGGAATTGAGCGACTATGCCGAACGCTATGTGAAGGATCGCTTGTCGGCGATCGAGGGTGTCGCCCGCGTTATCGTTGGCGGCGGCCAGCGTTATGCGATGCGCATCTGGCTCGATCGCGAGGCACTCGCTGCGCGTGGATTGGCGGTCTCCGACGTTGAAGCCGCCTTGCGTCGCGAGAACGTCGAACTGCCCGCCGGCAGCATCGAATCGACGACGCGCGACTTCACCTTGCGCGTACAGCGCAACTATCGCAAAGCCGAGGATTTTTCCAAGCTGGCGCTGGCCAAGGGCAGCGACGGCTATGTCGTGCACTTGGGTGACGTGGCCAAGGTCGAACGCGCGGCGGAAGAGCGTCGCTCGTATCTGCGCAGCAATGGCCAGCCGAATGTGGGCCTCGGTATCGTCAAGACCTCGACGGCGAATAGTCTTGACGTCGCGCGCGCCGCACGCGCCGAAGCCGAGCGCGTGCAGAAAACACTGCCAGCGGGAACCGAAATCTTTGTCGCCTACGATTCGACCTTGTTCATCGAATCCGCGGTCGAGCGGGTCTACGCCACGCTGATTGAAGGTGGCGTGCTCGTGGTCATTGTCATCTTCCTGTTTCTCGGCAGCGCGCGTTCGGCCTTGATTCCGGCGGTGACCGTGCCGGTGTGCCTGATCGCCGCGTTCATCGGTCTCTACGCGTTCGGCTACTCGATCAATCTACTGACCCT
>JBDSPX010000101.1:0-2830 GCA_039930065.1 Dokdonella sp. | reverse complement strand
AAACTGCTGCTGATCGATCGGAAAATCATGAGCGAATCGGCGGTGCGAAGCGTTACCTTGCTCCGAAAAGCCGATGACAAGCCGACCGAGCGACGGCTCCGGATCGTCCTCAAATAATTGGTTCCCGTACGCGTGAAGTGGCGAAGTTGGCGCGATCAACTTGGCAACGTTTTCCGTGTCTACAGTCGGCTGAAAAAAGCTGCCTGCCGATGCCGCTGGCATTCGGCAGGCATGTATTGCTCTCAAGCGTGGACCCGATCCTTTATCGGTCACTAGCCAAAAAACTCATGAATGTATGTGCGAGATAATATATATACTATTGTAAGCGAAAGCGTTTGATCGGCTATTCAAACCCATTCTTGAAAATAGTGTCGGCGGGCTGGCGTTCCAGCGCGCCGAGATCGTAATTTCCGTACAACGCATTGAATCCAGGATCGTCGTAAGGGCGAATGCCGCCTTCTGCCGTCAGGGCGGGGAAGAAGGCAAGGCTGCCGTCGCACCAGTCGAGCAACACTGAGTTGGCCGCCAGGCTGTAGTCATTGGCTGCGGAATTGACAAAGTTGACTGGAAAGCTCGTGCTGCGGGTTGAGCCGAGCGCAAACGAGCTGCTGTTCTCATGCAGACGATTGCAGTCGCCGGCGGGTACCGTGCCTGTCACACCAGGATCGGCTGCGAGGCCAGAGCTGGCATCGAAGATCGTTCCGAAAATCCTGATCGGGTACAAGCTTGCACCGCCTGTGCTTGGCGTATAGACGATGCGCGGCACAGCGAGGTTGCGCGAGAACGTGTCGAAGCCGAGCCCGGCGGCGCTGTTCACGATACTGACAATTGACCCATCGGCGGGTACGGCTGGACCACCAGTGCCGCTGTTGGCGATGACACTGCCGAAAATGCGCAGGCCATCGGCGGCGGCACCACCGCTGGTTCCGGGGGCATTCAATGCGGCGACAGCCATGCCACGACCAGCGGCGACGCGGTTGTCCTCGATGAATGTGCCCGAGATAAGGGTTGTTCCGCCCACGGCAAACAGGCCGCCGCCAACAGCGGTTGGTCCCGTGCCCATGACGCGATTGCCGGAAAGTTCTGAACAGCGCAACGCATCGTGGCAAAGCGATGCGTTACGACTGCGTACGAAGAAGGTCGTTGAATTGGTGGCGTAGATACCGCCGCCGCGAAACTGGGCGAAATTGCCAGACACGCTGGCGTCGTAGGCCTGTAGCGTAGCCGAATCAATCCCGATCCCACCTCCGTATTCCGCGAGGTTGTCGGCGACAACGGATTTTCTTGTTCCGTCGCCGTAGAGGACAACCGTGCCGCCCAACGCGTAAATGCCCCCTCCCGTTCCGCCCGCGCCGGCGACGGTATTGGTGCGAATGCCGAAAGTCGGTATGGCGTGTCCCAAAGCGGCGATATAACACTGCGCCGAGGAGATGCCGCCGCCTGCGGAGGTCGCAATATTGTTTGAAATAATGCTGTCGCTCATGTCAACGGTACTACGGCCCGTGCAGGCAATGCCGCCGCCTTTCTGTGCGTGGTTATCGTTGACGATGGTATTTCCAACGAGAAACAGAGCCGTGCGCTCCGTGGTGCCGAGACCCGTACCGGCTTCTCCCCTGACCAGAATTCCTCCGCCCGAGAGTGTCGTCGTATTGCCCTGGACATAGGTATCGCTGAGATAGACGATGAAGGGGCCATCGATGGTCATGCCGCCGCCGGGGAGAGTGCTGCTACCGGTTCCGTTGATGATGGATATCGCAGTCAGGCTGACGTTGTACGAACCCGTGCCGGTGAAGCTTGCATTCGTGCGCAATACACTGCCAGTGAAACCGCTGCCATCGAGCACGGTGTGGCCGCTCGGCGTGGTCGAGCTGCAGGTGTCATAACCACCCATCAATGCGACATTGCGGCCGACAATCGTCTGGGTCGTGGTCATCACATTGTTCTTTGCGATGTGGATATTGAGGGTGGTCGCAGCCGGGGCGAGGACAGTCGCCAGAGTGATGTTCGCGTAATCGCACGCGGCATCACTGCCAACCGTGACGGTCGCGCTTCCGTCGGGCGCGTTCGGGTTGGGCGTGGATGTCGCGCTCGCGTGGGGCGCGATCGCGGCAACGAGAAGGAATGCCGCCAATTTTTGAAAGGCCATGGGGTGCTCCGTTTGCGGGTTGATAACCAGACAATCGAAATTGGGCGCCAAATCGGGACACGTCAGATCATCCACGGCCAAGCGGAAGGTCGCCGAATGTGCGAAGTGCCTGCCGAGACGGTTTTCCTGCACTACAATCAAGCGCAACCCGTTGAATGCGCGGATCGATCAGGCAACAGGCTCCCAGCCATGCAACCATGAGCGAGATCACCCGACTACTGGCACTCTCGCGCGAAGGCGACGCGCAGCCGTTGGAACGCGTGTTCAGCCTGCTCTACGCGGAGCTGCACCAAATGGCCGAAGGTCGCTATCACGACCGCAACGAGACGCTGACGCCGACGGTCCTGGTTCACGAGGCCTTTCTGCGCTTGACCGCCAATGAGGCGCTGACCTTGCAGGATCGACGCCATTTCTTTGCCTGCGCGGCGCGTTCGATGCGCTGTATCGTGCTCGACCACGCGCGACGTCGGCACGCCGAGCGACATGGCGGCGGATCAGCGGCCTTGACCCTGGACGAGCAACTGGTCGACACCGACCAACGCGGCACCGACAGCGACCTGCTTTCGCTGGATCAAGCCTTGCATCGGCTCGACCAGTTCGACGAGCGCCAGCGTCAAGTCGTTGAGCTGCATTTTTTCGCCGGCCTGACCTTCATGGAAATCGGCGAATTGCTTGAATGCAGCG
>JBDSPX010000100.1:0-2661 GCA_039930065.1 Dokdonella sp. | reverse complement strand
CTTGAAATTGTTGTAGTCGATGCGACGAGGATGGAAAAAGTTTACAAACTTTCGACGTATCGATAGTTGAACATTGACGGGAATTTGTCCTGAGCCACCCAAAAAATCCGATGCAATAGTCTGCGTGTCTTCAACAAAAAAGCCCCTTCACGGGGCTTTTTCTGTGACGTGAATGTCAGCCCATCAAGCCGGCTTGGCCGCAAATCCTGAGCACCATCCTTTGGAGTGGACGGCCTTGCCGGGGAACAATGTGCAAGGCCCATATTCCGAGCCCGCGGCGCCCTGATAGAAACTGCAGGCGGCGCAATCCTGGGTGGGCTTGTGGTTCGGGTACTTGGCGGCGTCGACCTTGGTGGTGTCTTCGACATAGCCGAGCGCCTTGGCGGTCGCATCATCCAGGGTCAGATGCGGAAGATCAGCGGCGCGAGCCTTGCCGATCAACACGGTGGAAAGGGCGGCCGCACCGGCACCGAAAACGGCGAGTTGCAGGAAGTGGCGGCGGCTGTTGCTGGTCTGGATCGTTGTCTTCGATGTCATCTTGGGTAGCTCCTCAGCTGTTACACGTTTCAGTCTGTCAATCAATTGCCGCAAGCATGGCTTCGGCACTGGAAACCCTGAACTCGCCGGGTGCTTCCACATGAAGCACTTTGACGATGCCATCGTCAGCGTACAGGGCAAATCGTTGCGCGCGTTCTCCCATCCCGAATGCGCTGGCGTCGAACTTGAGACCCAGCGCTTCGGCAAATGCGCCATTGCCGTCTGCGAGCATGGTCAGTTCGGCGGGTACATTTTGATTCTTGCCCCAGGCATCCATGACAAAAGCATCGTTGACCGACATGCAAGCGAGATCAACGCCCTTGGCCTTGAACGCATCCATCTTCTCGACGTAACCCGGAAGATGCTTGGCCGAGCAGGTCGGGGTGAAGGCGCCCGGTACGGAAAACAGGACAACCTTGCGGCCCTTGAACAACTCTTCGGTGGTTACTGCTTGAACGCCATCTTTGAGGGTGTTGAGAGTGGCCAGCGGAATCTTGTCGCCTGTCTTGATCGTCATCGGAAATCCTTGGGTGTGGGTGGGGCATTGAAAACCTAACCATGATACGGCGATTGCCTGAATGATCCCATGCAGCAGGCCTTGAATCATTGACTGCGATCCCTACGTTGTGGTCAACGCGGCAGCACGCCGCACCCATATCAGGATCAATACCATGAGCATTTCCCGTCATTCCGCGTGGAACGTAAGCAACGGCCTGCATCGCGATCTGCGTCAGGTTTTCGACCGGTTCGTCAATACCGAGGAGTCTGATCAATCCAATGTGGTGACCAGCCAATGGGCCCCGCGTGTGGACATCCGTGAAGAGGAAACGCGATTCGTCATCTTTGCCGATATTCCTGGCGTCGATCCAAAGGACATTGAGGTCAACATGGACAAGGGCATACTGACAATCAAGGGCGATCGTGCGGCCGAGTCAGTCTCGGAGAATAGCCAGTTGACCCGCGTTGAGCGCTCGAGTGGTACTTTCTATCGTCGTTTCGCCTTGCCAGACAGCGCTGATGCGGAGAACATCAGTGCTTCCGGCAAGCATGGCGTACTCGAGATTTCGATCCCAAAAAAGCCCGAGACGACGCCGCGCCGGATTACCATCAACGCCTGATTCGCACGCTCGGTTGCAAAGCCACAGCCTGCGACGGGGTGACTCGTCGCAGGCTTTTTTCATTGCAGACAGGTAGGCCATGCAGTTCAAGGATTACTACGAAACCCTCGGAGTCAAGCCCGACGCCAGTGATGCGGAGATCAAGCGCGCTTATCGGAAGCTTGCCCGCAAATACCATCCGGATGTCAGCAAGGAGGTGGGCGCTGAGGAAAAGATCAAATCGGTCAATGAAGCCTACGAGGCGTTGAAAGACGCCGAGCGAAGGCGCGAATACGATCAACTGCGAGCAGGTGGCTATCGCGCGGGTGATGAATTCCGACCGCCGCCGAGTTGGCAAGGAGGCCAAGGGGCGCACGGTGATGGAGGATTCCAGGACGCGGATTTCAGTGATTTCTTTGAATCAGTGTTCGGTCGCGGTGGCGGCCAACGAGCACGCAGCGGTCCGCGTCGCGGCAGTGATCTGCAAGCGCGAATCACCATTGATCTCGCCTCGGCCTTTGTTGGCGCGCGCGAGCGCATCACCTTGCGCGATCCCGTGCAAGGTGAGCGCACGCTGGAGGTGAAGATTCCTGCCGGCATCGAACCCGGCAAGCAAATTCGGCTGAGTGGTCAGGGTAATCCAGGGACGAATGGCGGTCCGTCCGGTGATTTGCTGCTCGAAGTCGGCGTGCGCGAGGATGGTCGATTCAAACTTGAAGGTCGCACGATCACGACGGTCGTGCCGATCGCGCCTTGGGAAGCCGCGCTCGGTGCCACGGTGAAGGTGCCGACACTGGCCGGCGAAGTGGAGTTGCGCGTTCCTGCAGGATCGAACAGTGGCAACAAGTTGCGGCTGCGCGGGCGCGGCTGGCCGGGCAAAGAAGCGGGCGACCAGATTGTCGTACTCGAGATCCAAACACCGCGTGCCGAGACCGAGGAGCAGAAAGCGCTCTACGAGACGATGGCGTCGAGCTTTGACTTCAAGCCTAGAGGCTAGGGCGTTCGTCAGTGGCGGATGCGAAAATCA
>JBDSPX010000099.1:0-8091 GCA_039930065.1 Dokdonella sp. | reverse complement strand
CGGGCCCCCTATGCAGCGGCAACGTGACGTAGGGATAGCCCGCAGGGTGGGCGCAATGGATTGCGCCCAGTTCGACGTCAGTCCATGGATGGACTGTCGGCGAACCCCCGGAGTCGCGTTGCGTAGTCGGAGGGCAGGAGCCCGGAGGCCGCTGTATCGGGGTGGCCTTCTCTTTGGTGCCTTTCTCTTGGCCACGCAAGAGAAAGACACTCGCTCGCCTGAGGCGAGTGAAAAAAGGCAGGGATGCCGCGCGACAAAGGAGCGTGCTTTTTTTTGAAGCTCATTGCAATAGATGGCAAGGCACGACGGCGGTTTCCCGGTCGGCGGCTAGCTATGGCTTCGAGCGAGAAGTCACGCGGCCGCACTCGCTTGCCGCGATGCACACAACGAATTGATCAAATCCCGATTCGCTGGCAAATCCTTGATCGCGTGCTGGCTCACCGTGCGCAGCATCTCGAATTCTCTGCGAGCGGCAGCGGAATCCGGGTAACGGGCGCGTTGAGTGGTGAGGTCGGTCTTGAATTCCATGCCGTAGAGGATGAACTGCCAGCTTGCCGGCATGAACATTTCCAGATCGGTGACGAAATCGAGTCGGTGTGGTGGGCGGTGGCGCCATTCGGCGAGCCGATTACGCAAACTGTCGGGAATGCTGGCCGGATCGGTATTGTCGATCCAGAAATCCGAGTCGCGGCGTTGTGAAAGGCAATAGTGCAGTTTGAGGAAATCGATGATGCGCGTATAGCGTTTGCTCATCATCTGGTTGAAGCTTGCCGCCGCGCGTTCGAATTGGCCGTCCATCGGCAACAAATGTGCGACCAGATACGTGGCCATTTCGATCAGACCGATGCCGGTCGATTCGAGTGGCTCGACAAACCCTGCCGACAAACCGATCGCAACGCAGTTGTGTTTCCACTGCACAGGCCGATAACCGGTCTCGAACGGCAATTTTCGCGCATTGAGGCCATCCGCGGCCGGACCGACGTGGCGGCGCAACAAGGCTTCGGCGTCATCGTCGCTGGTATGCCGAGTCGAGTAGACGTAGCCGATGCCGCGGCGTTCCTGCAGACCGATATCCCAGGTCCATCCGGCTTCGTGCGCGGTCGAAATGGTGTGTGATGGAATCGCCGCATCCGGTTGCGCGTAAGGCACCTGGAGCGTCACCGCGCGATCGACAAACAGCACATCGTTGATCGGCTTGAGCGGTTGTTCGAGTGCCTTGCCGATCAGGGCCGCGCGCATGCCGGTGCAATCGATGTAGAGATCCGCGTGCAAGCTGCCGAGCTCGGCGGTGACGACGCCGCTGATTGCGCCGGTTTCATCCTGGGTGACGCCCGTGATCGTCGCCAGATGGTGACTCACGCCGAGCGCGCGACCTTCCTCGGAAAGCAGCGCGGCGAACTTCATCGCATCGAAGTGATAGGCATAATTCATCGGCCCTTGATACTCCGCATCACTCATCCGCTTCGGTGCGCGACCGGCATCAGCGACAGGCTTTTGCATGGTCACCGCATCGGCGAACGCGACACCTTCACCGGCTTCGCCGAGCAGCCAGTACGGCAACAGCTCAAGGCCGTCGACGCGAGCGCTTGGAAGATTGAAAGGATGGAAATAATGATGAGGCCCGGCGCTGCCCGCAGGCCGCACCCAGTCGACAAAATCGATCCCTTGCTTGAACGTTGCGCCGGTTTCGCGAATGAAGCGCGATTCGCTGATACCGATTTGCGAAAGCGCTCCGCGGATCGACGGAAACGTGCCTTCGCCCACGCCCAGGATGCCGATGGCAGGTGATTCGACGAGGCTGATGCGCACGGCATCGGGCGCCCGACTGTTCAACGTCTTGGCGAGGTAGCAGGCGCACAACCAACCGGCTGTTCCGCCCCCGGCGATCAGGATATTGCGCAACATGTTTGCAGCCCTCGAATCGCGTTCGGACCAAGTCCGCGCGTGAGAAAACTCGCGACCCTACGCATAAATGACGGCGCTGTCATTTTGCATCGCAGCAACTCTTTATTGCGTTGCAACAAAGACTTAGACGAAATGACAACGCTGTCAAATAATTGTTGACAGCGCTGCCATTGATCTGCAATCTGCGTCGCCACGCGATACCAATTGGCGCTCATGGGGCAAGCTCAGAGGGCGTCACCACCTGGGAGGGAGAGTCCAATGTTTGTTCGCAAGACGCTGCTTTGCAGCTCCATCGCCGCCGTACTCGCGGCCGGTTCCGTCATGGCGGCGCCACAACCAGACGCAGGAGCCGACGCCAGCTCTTCCTCGGAATCCAGGGATGCAAAACCTCTGGATACGATTACGGTGACCGCGACCAAGCGCAGTACACCGTTGCAGAAGACGCCGGTCGCCATCACCGCGATCAGCGCGGCCACGCTCGACAGGGAGCGTGTGATCACCGTGCAGGACATCACCAATCTGGTTCCGGGATTCTCCGGCACCACGCAGGGCGATCATGGCGTCGTCACTCTGACCTTGCGCGGCATCGGCAATGACAGCGCGAAGACCGAATATGCGGATCCCGAGGTCGCTCTTTTTGTCGATGGCATCTACACGCCGCGTGCGGAAGGTGCATCGGCCCTGCTGCTCGATCTCGATTCGGTGGAAGTGTTGCGCGGTCCGCAGGGAACCTTGTGGGGACGCAACTCAACCGTCGGTGCGGTCAACATGCAGACCGCCAAACCGACGCTCGGTGACAGTTCGGGCAATGTCCAGTTCGGCTTCGGCAACTATGGGCGCCTCGGTGGTCGCGGAGCGATCAACCTGCCGATCAGTGACACCTGGGCCATGCGCGTGGCATTTGCCCACGAGCAGCACGATGGCTATGTCGACTATCAGGATCCCGGCGCTCTGTTGCCTTCACTGTCTGAACAACAGGCAGCCTATGCCGCGTCCGGTGGCACGCCGGAGAGCTTCCAGGCGATCAATCTGAATGACTTCGTCACCGGTGGCGACAAGTACAATTCCACGGATCAATCGGCGATCCGCGTCAGCAGTCTTTGGCAGCCGAACGATGCGTTCACATGGAACGTGTCGTACGAATACTTCCGCGACACCGGCACACCGAATGCGAGCCTGATGCAGACGCCGCGTCCAGGCCAGGATTTCTGGTCGTCGCTGGTGGATACCGCGCCCTACCTCGATCGCGAGTCACGCACCTTCCGCAGCCGCATGGACTGGGAGCTCGGCGACAACATTGCCTTGTCCTATATCGCAGGATTCAGCCATTTCGAGGGCTCGTCCACGTTCGATCAGGACGGCGGCGTGCAGGTGCCTACCAGCTTCGCCACCGGCGCGACCCATCAGGAAGACCGAACCAACTATTCCACTTATACCAACTCCAGTCACGAGTTGGATCTGAAATCGACCGGTGACAACACGATCGACTGGATCCTCGGTCTCTATTACGCCGCCGAACAGAACAAGATCCGGTTTGATATTCCGATTTTCAACGGAACTCAGCAGGGCACGGTAGGCTGGCAGGGTTCGTTCATCCAGCCCAAGCAAACAGTCGCCTCCAAGGCTGCATTTGGCCAAGCGACCTGGCATGTCTCGGATGCGTTCCGCCTGACCGGCGGCTTGCGCTACACCAAGGACAACAAGGAAAACATCGGCGGCCGCGGCTGGGGCTGGCAGTACAACCCGGACGTGCCGCAGGTGCCAATTTCACCGAGCACGATCCCGAGCACGGAAACCGGTTTTGGCTTCGGTATTTCCGGCATCAACGATGGCAAATACGATCACGGTCAAATGACCTGGCTCGCCCGCGCTGACTTCGACGTCGCCGAAAACTTCCTGTTTTACGGCAGCGTATCAACGGGCTACAAATCAGGCGGCTTGCAGGATGGCGGCGTGCCCTACAAGCACGAGACGCTGACCAACTTCGAGATCGGCACCAAGAACAGCTTCGCCAACGGGCGCATGGTCTGGAACAACGCGATCTACTTCGAGGACTTCAAGAACTTCCAGCTCGCCGCGCCGATCAGTTTCATCGATGGTAGCCGCGGACTCGGATTCTCGAATGTCCAGGGCAGCACCAAGGTCTGGGGCTTCGAGTCCGAATTCAACGCGCAACTCAGCGACGACGATCGCGTGACCGTGGTGTTCTCGGCGATTCCGCACAAGAAGCTCGGCACACTGCGCTACGCAGGCTCGAACGACTATCAGGGATTGCCGGCCTGTGCACCCGAGTCGGGAATCGGAAGCTGTCTTGACGTCTCGGGCAATGAACTCGCCCACGCACCGGATGCCTCGCTGCAGGTTGCCTACGAGCATGACTTCCGCTTCTCCAACGGCGCACGCCTGACCCCGCGCATCAGCATGCACTACGAGACCGAAAGCTGGCTCAGTGCCTTCAATCTGGGTGCTGGCGACAAGCAGAAGAGCTACCACCGCACCGATTTGAGCATGCGCTATCAGAACCCGACTGGCTCGTGGTATGCCGATTTCTATATCGACAATGTGGAAAATGGCAAGGTGCGTACGAGTGCCGGCCGCAGCTCGGTCGGCAGTGGATTCGAGTACCTCTCGCAATACCTTGCGCCGCGCACTTACGGGGTCAATTTCGGCGTGTGGTTCTAAACCTGAGTCGGTTTACCCGCTGCTGAAACGCATCGTCTTGCCTCTCCGGCAAGGACCGGTCGCCGGTGATCTCACCCAAGGAGATCACCGGCCTCCGGCCCGCGCTCGGCGGCGCACGCTGCTGCCCCGCAAAACCTGTGCCGTGTTCCAGCGCCAAGGCTGGAGCGCGCGATCTGCAATGCCCGAGTGAGCTGATGCCAAAAGACGAAAATACCCGCGAGATCTTCCGCTTTCCTGACAACTTCATCTGGGGATCGGCCACCGCCGCCTACCAGATTGAAGGCGCGTGGAAGGCGGACGGCAAAAGTGAATCGATCTGGGACCGCTTCGCACACACGCCGGGCAGGGTTCGCGGTGGCGACAACGGTGATGTCGCCTGCGACAGCTATCATCGCCATGCAGAAGATATCGGCCTGATGAAGGCGATGGGTCTCGACAGCTATCGCTACTCGATCGCCTGGCCGCGCGTGCAGCCGGGTGGAAAAGGCTCCGCCAATACCAAGGGACTCGACTACTACCGGCGCCTGACCGACAGCGTGCTCGAAGCCGGCATGCGTCCACTGGTGACCCTCTATCATTGGGACTTGCCACAGGAACTTGAAGACGCCGGCGGTTGGGCCAATCGCGATACCGCAAAACGCTTCGGCGATTACGCGGCCCATGTCGCCGCTGCACTTGGCGACCGTGTGCGCCACTGGATCGTCCTCAATGAACCGAAGACGTTTACCTCGACCGGCTACTGGCTCGGTGTGCATGCACCGGGGCGCTCGGATCCACTCGCGTTTCTGCGCGCGACCCACGGCGCGAACCTGGCTCAAGGCATCGGCTTTCGCGCCTTGAAAGCGCAGCGCGCCGATTGCGAAGTTGGCGGCGCGTTCGATGTCGGCCCGATGTTTCCCGAAACTCATTCTGCCGAGGATGCGGCCGCCGCCGAACGCTGGCACCGCTTTCTAAATTTGTGGTTTCTATATCCCGCGCTGCATGGAACCTATCCAACCGGCGTGCTGCCGGTCGACGAAATCGATGATTTGCTCGGATTTTTGCCAGGAGACGAAAACATCCTGCGCGCGCCGCTGGACTTCGTCGGCCTCAACTACTACTCACCGTGGTTGGTCCGGCACGCAGAAGAGGGCTGCAACATTCCCGGTCTCAATGCGATCGGACAGTGGGCCAGGGGACAGGGTGACCTGCCGAAAACCGACATCGGCTGGGATATCGACGCGAACGGCTTCGGCGAAATCTTGAAGACCATGCACACGGTAACGGGCGATCTGCCAATCGAGATCAGCGAGTGCGGCGCGGCATTCAACGCCGGCCCCGGTGCCGACGGCGCTATCAACGATACGGCGCGTATCGACTTTCTGCGTCAGCATCTCAAAGCAATGGCGCGGGCCATGGCCGATGGCGTGCCGGTGCGCGCCTTCCACCACTGGAGCCTGCTAGATAATTTCGAATGGGCAGAAGGCTATTCGCAGCGCTTCGGTCTCGTCCATGTGGATTTCGACAATGGGCAGAAACGTACGCTGAAAGCCTCGGGTCACTGGTATGCCCACGTGGCCGCCGAAAATGCCGTCGCCTGATCGAAACCGCGTGCCACCAGTGGTCGGCACGCTACCCTTGCCGATAGCAGAATTCCTAATCATTCTTTCGAGCACGATGCCATGAATGCAATCACTTCTGCGCCGACCGCCGAGCGACTGCGACCACGGCGCTACATCGGCTACGGTCTCGGTGATTTCGCTTTCAATTTCTACTGGTTGCCGCTGCAGGTCTTCCTGCTCAAGTACTACACCGACGTGCTCGGACTCGACAGCGCGGCGGCCGGCCTGATCGTCATGGTCTGTCTGATCTGGGATGGTCTGGTCGACCCATTGATCGGCATCGTCGCCAATAAAACACGCACACGCTTCGGTCGCTATCGGCCGTACATGCTCTTTGGCGCAATTCCACTCGCGGCGAGTTTCAGCCTGGTCTTTCTTCCGGTGCCATTTCACAACACCTCGCTGATCATCTACGCGTTGGCGACGCAGCTGTTGTTTCGCACGGTCTACGCCGCGGTGAACATTCCTTATGGCGCGATGATGGCTTCAATGACGCGCGATTCTATGGAACGCAACTGGCTCTCAGGTGCGCGCATGTTGTTCGCGTTCAGTGGATCGGCCGTGGTTGGTTACTTCACGCCACGTCTGGTCGCGACCATTGGCATCAACAATCCGGATTCGGCGTATTTCTGGTCGGCGGCGATCCTTTCCTCGTTGGCGACCGTGGTGATCTTTGTCAGCTACGCGATGACCGAAGAGCGCCTCGAACCGGTCTCCGAGCAACAGCGCCATCCGCCGATCGGCGAACTGCTGCGCATGCTCGCGAAGAACACGCCGTTCCTGCAAGCCGCCGCCGGAATCGCGTTGTTTGGATTTGCCAGCACGGTAACCGGTGCCAGCCTCGCCTACTACGTGCAGTACTACATGAATGGCGACGCGGCGATGACCGGCAATCTGGTCAGCATGATTCCGTTCGTGCTGATGCTTGCGATCCTTCCGTGGACCTTGATCAGCCGACGTATCGGCAAACGCGCGGCGTGGATCAGCGGTTTGATGATTGCGATCAGCGCGCTGATTGTCCTGCATGTCATTGGCCGCCCTGATACGGTTACCCTGTTTGTGCTGATTGCCTGCACCGCGTTCGGTTCGGCGTCGATCGCGGTGAATTTCTGGTCGATTGTTCCGGACACGGTTGAATACGGCGAATGGCGCTCCGGCGTGCGCGTCGAAGGCTTCGTCTTCGGTCTCGTTACGTTGATCCAGAAATCCGCGCTAGGCGTCTCATCGGCCTTTGTAGGTCTGTACCTGACCTGGATCGGCTATGTGCCCAACCAGGTGCAATCGGAATCGACAGTGGAAGGCTTGCGCTACATGATCACGCTGTTTCCGATCGCCGGCATGCTCGCCTCGTGTGCAGTCATGTTGTTCTACAAGCTCGATGCGCCGACGCACGCGAAGCTCGTCGCCGAGATCGCCGCCCGCGAAAAACTGCCAGCGACCGCATGAGCGCAAAACGGAATCAACGCGCTTGGCGATACAATTCCAACGTGCATGATGGTGCGCGAGAAAGGCTGAGGGCATGAGCAAGGCAATCATTGACGACGTCGCGGCCATGGCCGGCGTCTCGATCAAGACAGTATCGCGTGTGGTCAATCGCGAGCAGAACGTGCGCCCGCAGACGCGCGAAAAAGTCGAAGCCGCGATCGCCGAACTCAATTACCGGCCGCGCCATTCGGCGCGCAGTCTGGCCGCCAATCGCTCGTTCATGCTCGGCCTGATCTACGGCAAACCCGGCGCGCACTACGTTCTCGATATCCAGGAAGGTGTTCTCGAAGTCTGTCGCCCGCACGGCTATGAGCTGGTCATTCATCCGGGTGAATTTCGCGATGGCGATCTGGTCAACGAGATCTCGGAGCTGATCCTCGATCGGCGCATTGATGGCGTGCTGCTGTCGCCGCCGATT
>JBDSPX010000098.1:0-3780 GCA_039930065.1 Dokdonella sp. | reverse complement strand
TGCGCCGTCAATTGCTTAGCACCGCTGTTTGCCTATGCCTCGCCGCACCCACCGTGTTTGCCGCCGATGGATCTGTCGAATCGATGGTCGATGCGCGGCTCGCCCACATGACCGCGGTACGTCGCGATATTCACGAACATCCCGAGCTCGGCAATCGTGAAACGCGCACGTCCAAACTGATCGCCGCTGAATTGAAGAAGCTCGGTTACGAGGTGCACACCGGCATTGCGCATACCGGCGTCATTGGAATACTCAAGGGCGGCAAGCCGGGGCCAAAGCTCGCGATTCGCGCCGACATGGATGCCTTGCCGGTTGTCGAAGAGGTCGATCTGCCGTTTGCCTCGAAAGTCAAAGGCGAATATCAGGGCAAGCAAGTCGGCGTCATGCACGCCTGCGGCCATGATGTGCACATGGCGTCCACGCTTGGCGTTGCCAGTGCCTTGGCCAGCGTACGCAAGGATCTGCCGGGCGAAGTCATGATGATTTTCCAGCCGGCCGAGGAAGGTCCGCCCGCCGGCGAGGAAGGCGGTGCGACGCTGATGGTCAAGGAGGGCATCTTCAAGGATTTCAAACCCGATGCGATCTTCGGCATGCACGTCACCTCCTCATATCCGGTCGGCACCGTGGCGGTGCGTCCAGGCGGCATCATGGCCAGCTCGGATACGTTGCGCATTGTCGTGCACGGTCTGCAGACGCACGGCGCGAATCCGTGGCAGGGTATCGACCCGATCGTCGCCGGCGCCGACATCGTCATGTCCGCGCAAACCATCGTCAGTCGACGCATGAACATCAACAAGGATCCGGTCGTGCTGACCTTCGGCGTCTTCGATGGTGGCCAGCGTTTCAACATCGTGCCGGATTCGGCCACCTTGCAAGGCACCCTGCGCACCTTCGACAGCGGCATGCGCAAGCAGGCGTTGGCCGAGCTGCGTCAAGTCGCCGAACACGTCGCCGCCGCGCATGGCGCAACGGTTGATCTTGAGGTGCCGGTTGAAGGCAACAGCAACCCGGTCAACACCAACGATCCGGCGCTGACTCAGCGCGTGAGGACAAGCATGACCAAGGTGCTTGGCGCAGATTCGGTGATCGAGGCCTCACGCTGGACGGCATCCGAAGACTTTCCGTGGTTCGGTATCGGCGCGAAGGCGCCGAGTGTGTACTTCTTCGTTGGCGGAACGCCGAAGGACAAGGACACCGAAACGGCTGCCTTCAACCATTCCCCACGCTTCTTCGTCGACGAAGGGGCGCTGAAAACCGGTACCGAAGCGATGTTGCAGGCCAGTCTCGATTTTCTTGGCTACGCGCCCTGAACCCGTCAGGCAATGACCCCAATGCCTGCTAGTCGATGGCCTCAAGGCAGCTCACTCGAATCCGTTGGTAAAGATCGTATCGTTGGCGAGAGAGAGGCAAGATGGCGTATTTGCGGCGATGCGTACCAGCAAGGAAGTGATATGAGTAGGATGAAATATCTGCACGTTTTGACCGCAAGCACCGCCGTTGAATTGGTTGCAGTAACTCATGATCGTCCCTTTTGGTGCGCCGGGTCCTGTAGCGGGGCAACTGGTTGCCCCGCTATAGCAAGAGGTACCGCTCGTGGAACATTTGTCGATGGTGTTTGAGCCGGTTGGAAAGGCGCCTGTGCTGGTGTTCGTGCAATGCGTGTGTGCGGCACCGAAATTGTGTCCGAGTTCGTGGCCAACAATGGAGGCCGAGTAGGAAACAGCGACTGTCGGATTGGTGAAAATCTGATTGGTGCTGTAGCTGCCTCCAAATCCAGCTGTCTTGCAATAGGAGTTGATCCAGGCGATACCCGAGGCACCATTCGGGTCGTTCGAATTGCCTGAAAGCAACATCGCGAACGAGCGCGCCACGGTGTTGGATCCGCCGCTGTAGTTTGCAGACCAATAGTTGCCGAACTCATCGAGCATGGCTGAATTGGCGACTGGGTCGGTGTTGGCATACGGATCGGATGCCGTACGCAAGAACGTGGTGCCCTGCAGAAGCGTCACGCTCAGATCGCGTTGGTACATCACATTCATCTGGGCGAACAAATCCGCGATCCACGCGGTCGCGTTGGTCGTGCTGCCCGAAAACCGCTTGCTCATGAACGTGGTATCGGTATCGACGGCCACTACCGCCTTGCGCAACGCGAGAAGCGACGAATCAGTACCGAGCAGATGATCGAGAGGACCACTGTTCGCATACGTGCTGGGAAGAGAATCCTCATTCGCTACGAACCGGGGTTTTACGCCTGCAGGCAAGGCATCCGCTTCGCTCAACGCACGCAAGCGCCAACCATTGCCGACGCGTTCGCCGCGCAAGTCGAAAACCCCGCTCGGTCCAGAACCTGAGCCGTAGGGTGGCGATGAAGCATCCGGATCAAACGAAATTCCGACGCGCGTATTGCCATCCGCGCTGTAGCCGCGCAGATGGACGCGCTCGCTGCGCGGAATTTCATGTTCTCCATCCTCGTCGATGACGATGATTCTGGCACCGGGTGCGTAAATCTCGAAACGCTGAAACGAGATCGAGGACAGCAGGCCGGGTCCCGCAGGAAATTCGGCAAGTGTGACGGTGCTACCCAAGGGGGCATGAGCCAATCTGGCCAGACTCGCGGAATCGATTACCACCGAGCCCGAAGCAGCGAAGGCACTTCCACTCAGGAGAAAAATAAAAGCTGCAGCGCAAGGACGACGCATCACAACGGCCCGTGTTGGAGTACAGAACGAAAATAGCATTGTCGAATGGGAAGAAGATTAACGAGCTTTCGTGCACGGTTTGGGCGTTCAGTTTGGAAGCGCCAAGTAAGAGAAGTCCCGCATTGGCATCCAGCGGATGGGTTGGACCAAGCCCATGCGACCCATCGAGCAACCCATGCAGACCTCGGGGAGCAGAATTCCCAAGCGGCGAATCAGCCTGCGCGCGCAGCCTGATAACATGCCCGGCTTTGCAGACTCCGGGGTTATCGCATGCGTTGCTCGATCCTGATGGCAGGTGTGGTTTTTTTGGCCAGCACGTCGGCCATGGCGGAAGACTGGGCGGTTAATGCGCATTGGCAGACTCTGGCGGATCTGGCCCGGATCGCGCCGCTTTTCCAGCATCTGAAGGTCGACCGCAAACATCAGACGGTCAGTCTGATCGCCGACGACGCGCAACTCGCCAAGCTGGAAGATCTCGGCATCGACTATCAGGTCGACATGGCGACCACCGCCAACATGCGCAGGTTCTACGCCGAGGCGTTCAGTGAAACCCGTAGCGGCATCCCCGGATATTCCTGCTATCGAACGGTCGAGGAAACCTATCAGACCATGGATGCGCTGGCCGCTGCGCATCCAAGTTTGGCCAAGGTGATCGATATCGGCCCAAGCTGGCAGCGCACGCAAAATTCGAGCACGGGGTACGCGATGCGCGCTTTGCGCATCGGCAACATGGCCACCGACGCCACGATTCCGAACAAGCCGAACATGGTCGTCTTCAGTTCGATCCATGCGCGCGAATATGCGCCGGCCGAGGTCAACACCCATTTTGCCGAATGGTTACTCGACAACTACGGCACCAATGCCGAGGCGACCTGGCTGGTTGATCACGAGAACTTCCACCTGGTTTTGCAAGCCAATCCGGATGGTCGCAAGAAAGCCGAAACTGGACTCTCATGGCGCAAGAACACCGACACCGCAGCGGCCAACTGTGGCAATAACTCTGGTGTTGATCTGAATCGCAATTTTCCGTTCCACTGGGACATCGTGCCGAGTGACGGTGGCTCCAGTAGCAGCATCTGCA
>JBDSPX010000097.1:0-3494 GCA_039930065.1 Dokdonella sp. | reverse complement strand
ACGTAGATACGCTTGCCACGAGTCATGCGTGAGCCTCACTGCGGGAGTAGGGGTGACTGCGGCGATTCCGCAGGCGGGGATCGGAGCGACTGAAAAGCCCGTAATTTCTCACGCGTTTGCCAAGTGCCCCAACACGGCTTCGGCATGGCCTGGGACTTTCACGCCACGCCATTCGGCTCGAAGAATGCCATCGGGATCAACGAGAAAGGTGCTTCTCACGACGCCGAGATGGCGCTTCCCATAGAGTACTTTCTCGTGAATGACATCAAACGCCTGGCACCAATGTTCGTCGGTGTCCGCGATCAATTCGAAGGGCAGTTCCTGCTTCGCGCGAAATCGCGCATGCGAGGCGACAGAATCACGCGAGACGCCGAGGATTTCACAGCCGAGCTGGTGGAACTTTCCGTGGAGATCACGAAAATCGCCCGCTTCGGTGGTGCATCCGGGCGTGGCGTCACGTGGATAGAAGTAGATCACTATCCATTTTCCGCGCAGAGATTGCAGATCCAGGGTGGCGCCGCCATCGATGAGTCCGTTGAGTTTCGGGACAGGTTTTCCAATCTTGACCGCACTCTTTTCGCTCATGATCGCTTTCAGCTCTCCAGACTCAGAATTTCATCGGATCCATGATCGCATCGAGATTCAGGCCATCGCAGAACTCGAGAAAATCATCACGTAGCGCAGCCAGATGCATCGTGTTCGGAATGCCGATGGTGATCTGCGCCGAAAACATGTCGGCACCCGTCTGCATGGCCGCGTAGCGGGTCGAATTCAGCTGCTCGATGCTGATTTGGCGACCGGAGAAGAATTCTGCAAGTTGACTGAGTATGCCGGGCTTGTCCGCGGCAATTACCTCAACGACATACGGGAGGCAACTGCTCTGCTGCAGTTTTGCGCTGGTTCGAAAGTGGGTCAGGCGCAGCTCGCCATCCCGATCCAGTTTCGCCAATGCATTTTCGAGTTTCGCGATGGCATCCCAGGAACCTTGGGCGAGAACCTGAACGCTGAGCTCGGCACCGAGCGCGGCAACGCGCGCTTCGGCAACATTGCAGCCGCAATCAGTGACGCGCTTGGTAACGGCGAACAGCGGAGAATGCTCAGGGTTGGCGAAAACGCTGACCAACAAATAATTTTCATTTGCGTTCGGTCGTGGCTTGCGATCGCTCAAGATCTGCTTTCCTGCCTGATTCACGGCTTTGTCGGCGCCATCGCGTCAGTCGGGATGACTGCGACTGCAGGATACTGGCCACTCGGATGGGTCGCAAGCGAAGTCGGAGTGGCATTCATCTGAAGCGTCGCGGTCGATGGACTTCCATGACTGATCGCCCTAACATTCCGCGTTCTTGCATGTTCATGCCCTTATTGCCCTTGAACCTTTCCGGAAGCATTTGCGCCATCGCGACGCCGTTTCGTGCCGTTGATGATGTGCCAGACCTCGACGCGTTTGACCGTTTGATCGAATTCCAGATCAGCTCGGGCACGCGCGGTCTGGTCGTGGCAGGTTCTACTGGAGAGGGTGCAGCGCTCAGCGCTGACGAGTTTGCAAGCTTGATTGCCGCGGCTGCCCGGCGCATCGCCGGCCGCGTGCCCTTGATTGCCGGTACCGGCATGCAATCGACACGCAAGACGATTGATCAGACGCGCCTCGCTGCATCGGCAGGTGCCGAGTTTGCCTTGGTGGCTACGCCAGCCTATGTGCGTCCGACCCAAGAAGGTTTGCTCCGCCATTTCTCCGAAATCGCCGAACACGGCGGATTGCCGGTCATCCTCTACAACGTGCCTTCGCGCTCGGCCTGCGATCTGCAGCCGGAAACCGTGGCGCGCCTCCACGCAAACGCTGGCATTGTCGGTATCAAGGAAGCGCATTCCGATGCGCAACGCATGGTCGATCTGCTTGATCTTCGCAGTGCGTCTTTTGCGGTGCTGTCTGGCGATGATCCGTCTTGTGCGCGGGCCATTCTGGCCGGGGCCGACGGCGTGATTTCAGTGGCCGCCAATGTTGCTCCTGCCGCGATGCAAGCGCTGTGCGCAAGTGCCGCCAGCGGTGATGCGGAAAATACGGCGCGGCTCGATTCGCAACTTCACGACCTGTTTGAATTTCTGGCCGTCGAGCCGAATCCGATACCGCTAAAATGGTGCCTGCAACAACTTGGATTCGGTTCCGAGCATCTGCGTTTGCCGCTGTTGCCTTTAAGCGCGGCGTATCATGCGCGAGGCAATCGTGTTCTCAATGAAACTGGATTGCTCCAATCGCTGCATTCCGCAGGCTGATTCGAGCTCAATGACAACGGAAGCAATGACGTGAAACGAACTCTTTCCATCCTACTTTGCGTCTTTGCCGTTTTGTCACTGCTGGGTGGTTGCAGTTCGTTGCGAGAGCGCTTCGGCAAAAAGACCGATGCCTACAAGAAAAGCGTCGAAACGCGTCCGCTCGAGGTGCCGCCTGGTCTCGATGCGCCGAACCACACCGGCGCCCTGGTCATTCCCGAGCCGAACGCGGCGGTCGCCAATGTGACGACTGACGGCCGCGTCCCAGCCGTGGTAGTTGATCCGTCCAGCGCTCCACCACTGGATGCGCAGAATCTTGGTGGGGATGGGTTGACCGTGTCCGACAGTCTTGCCAATACCTGGTCAAGGGTTGGACTCGCGCTGGAGCGATCTGGGGTCGCCACGATCCAGTCGCGTGACGCGCAAGCCCGCACTTACGATATCAGCGCCAAGGGCAAGAAGACGCGCTCGCCAGGTTTTCTCAAGAAGGTCGCGACACTCGGAATGGCTCGTGACAAGAGTGTTTCCACGCCGGTCGGGCTTCGCGTTCGGGTCAGCGGCAGCGATGGCGCCTGCAAGGTAACGGTTGAGGGTGCTACGACTGAATCCGGCACGAATGCGGCAGCGCAGGTGTTGCAGTCCTTGCGCGAACGCATGTCCTGATCAGCTCAGCCCTCCGGGCCGCTTTGGCGGGCCGATTTGGAATGCCGGTCCAGCGCTAACCGGCGCCAGCTCGATCAACGTTCGAGTAGGGGAAGCTTGTTCGGTTTGCCTTCCCATTCCTTGGCGTCTTCCGGTGCGTCGATGCGTTCCGTCAGCACCGGCCAGATCTTCGACAGATCCGCATTGAGCTGGATGAATGCTTCCTGCCCGGCCGGGACATCGTCTTCCGGATAGATCGCATTGATCGGGCATTCCGGTTCGCACAGTGTGCAGTCGATGCATTCTTCCGGGTCAATGACGAGGAAGTTGGGGCCCGCGTGAAAGCAGTCGACGGGACAGACTTCGACACAGTCGGTGTACTTGCACTTGATGCAGTTTTCGATGACGACAAAGGGCATGGCGTACGCTGCTCTTGGTGACGCTGCAGCCGCAAGCCGCCGCATCCGGATCGTCGAAGCGCCGACGTAACGCCCGCGGTTGGCGCTCCCTACGAGGTTCGAACTCGTGTTCCCGCCTTGAGAGGGCGGTGTCCTGGGCCACTAGACGAAGGGAGCGGTGTCTGG
>JBDSPX010000096.1:0-4169 GCA_039930065.1 Dokdonella sp. | reverse complement strand
AACGCGAGATCCAGCCAAGAACCCCGCGTCTTTCGTTCGGCCTCTGTGGGAGAGGCATTCATGCCCGATGCGTTTCGTCACGAGGCGCTGGGAAGCATCGTCCCCAAGAGGGGACAAGTGGCTGAAGCCACTTCCAACAACGAAGCAGAGACGCGACGAAAGTCTGCTTGCGTAGACAGCGGCGCGGCCTCTCAGCCATTCACGAGCCTGATCCAAAGAAAAAACCCGAATGGCAAGGCCATCCGGGTCGAATCCGGCAACGCCGGAGGGGGAACTGGTTCATTGTTTGCGGTGTGGATCCGAATTCCAGGTGGGGCTCACCGAGGAAGACACAGCCGCATGGTAACCAGTCATATGGGTTAATGCAATACCTTAAGTTACAGTGTGTATTGCATTGTTTTTAATACGAAAATCGATTTCAATTCAGGTGTAGAGCAGTTTCCTTCGCCTGTCGGCGCGCAGCGGCGGGTTGGCGCCAGTCGTTATTGAACAGCGCGGGTTCCCAACTCCCATACGTTGGATTGGGCAGCACGAACCAGCGTTCGCCAACCCAGTCCAAGTAGGGCTCGACCATCTGCTCGCGACCTTCCTGCGTGTTCGCGACGACGTCGACAAAATCACCAAGCTGGTCGCCGACCTGCAGCAGCACGCGATATTTGCGCGAAATCAGTTCGCGTCGACAGCCCTTGTCGCTGCCATTTGCCTCACACCCGGAGACAATGGTGCCGAGGCCGAGAAAAGCCGTCTCACCATCCGCAATCGGGAAACCAAGTTTGCGCAGATTGGAAAGCGTCGACTCAGACAAATCGCTCGCCCGATTCGATAGATAGAAAACGGTAATTCCCTTGCTCGCTGCGAGGCGTGCGAATGCCAGCGCCCCTGGCACCGCAGCCGCCTTTTCCTCGAGACACCATTGGTGCCACGTGAACTCATCAAAGCTTTGGCCATTGACCACCAGACGCGCCTGGTAGGGCGAGTTGTCGAGCACGGTCTCGTCAATATCGAGGATCACCGCGGTCTTTCCCGCATCGACGACCGGAGATTTGCGCTCGCCTTTCGCTAACGCTTCCCAGCGCGGGTCGGCCAATGCGCGGGCGAGTTCATCGCCTGCCATGCGATAGGTCTGCCGATAGATCAGATCACGCTCGACCGCGGTCTGCGTCCAGGCGCCCGCATTGAGGTTGTCATTCGGTCCCGGCAATGCATCTGCAGGAGCGGCGCTGGGGGCTGAGGTTTGCGCTGCGCCCGCATTTGCACGATCGGGGCGCGTCGCCGACGTGCTGCACGCGTTGAGAAGCAGGACAGCGAAAATCGCCATCGGAGTGAATCGGACCATGGTTAAACTCCGCGTTGTTCGGGTAGGATTTAGAAGTCTCGCCGAAGTCTACTGCAGGCGCATGACCTGCCGGACTGGTATTGCGCTGGCGCGACTGACAGACTCCGCTCGCCCTCAAATCGCGACCGCCATGCCGACTTTGTCAACGAACACATCCTCGCGCGTGGTCCAGGTCAGCTATGCGCTAGCCGCTTTTGCGCTTTTGGCGATCCTGTATTTGCATGTGCTGCCGGTGTTGCTCAGTGGCTTGCTGGTGTATGCCTTGGTCAACGCGCTGGCCCCGATGTTGCAGCGGCATATGCCTGGAGCGGGGGCGCACTGGCTCGTCGTGGCCCTGCTTGCCGCATTCGTGGTCGGACTGTTGTCCTTTGCGATTGTCGGCAGCATTGCGTATCTGGGTTCCGAGCATGGCAACCCGGCGCAATTATTCGAGCGCCTCGCACCGGTCATTGAGCGCGCACGCTCGCAGTTGCCGGTTATTGTCGTCGATCATCTTCCCGACAACTCCGAGGAAATACGTCTCGCGGTGATGGATTGGTTGCGCGAACATGCGGCGCAATTGCAGGTGGCTGGAAAAAATGCGGCGCGGGTGATCGTGCATCTGTTGATCGGCATGGTGCTCGGCGCGATGCTGGCATTGCAGAGCGCGCTGGTTCGTCAGCCCGGTGGTCCGCTGACGGTTGCGCTGAATGCGCGTTGCGCGAATCTGGCGACGGCATTTCGCGATATCGTTTTCGCCCAGGTCAAGATTTCCGGTCTGAATACCTTGTTCACGGCGATCTTCCTGCTGATCGTTCTGCCATTGTTCGGCGTCAACCTGCCTTTGGCCAAAACCCTTGTGTTGGCGACCTTTGTCTTCGGCTTGCTGCCGGTGATCGGCAATCTGATCTCGAATACGCTGATCTTCGTCATCGGCCTGTCGGTGTCGCTGTGGGTTGCGATCGCTGCACTGACCTTCCTGATCCTGATCCACAAGCTTGAGTATTTTCTCAATGCACGCATCATCGGCGGCCAGATTCGTGCGCGCGCCTGGCAGTTGCTGATTGCAATGCTGGTGATGGAGGCGGCATTCGGACTTGCCGGTGTTGTGGCTGCTCCGATCTACTTCGCTTATCTCAAGCGTGAGCTCGAAGGCGCTGATCTGGTCTGAAGCCGGACGGGCTCAATTGTCGAATAGCGCAGCGAGCTTGGCGATGCTCGAACTGGCGACATCCTTGCGTTGGGCTTCATCCTGTTCCGCATCGCGACCCGAGCAATGCAGATCGGACTCCGGCAGTTCGGCAAGGAACCGACTCGGGTCATTCGCGATGATTTCACCGAAGCGGCGCTTGCGTCGGGTGAAGCTCAGCGCGAGCTGTTCCTTGGCCCGGGTGATGCCGACGTACATCAAGCGGCGTTCTTCATCGAGGCGGCCTTCATCAATGCTGGCCTCGTGCGGGAAGGATCCTTCCTCGACGCCAACGATGAAGACGAAACGAAATTCGAGGCCCTTGGCCGAATGCAAGGTCATCAAGCGCACCGCATTGCCCGGATCATCGCGATCGCCGTGCGTGAGCAGGGCAAGCTGCGCGGCCAGATCACCGGCGGCACCGTCCTTTTGCATCGCGCGAAACCACTCGGTGAGTTCCTTGAGATTTTCGAGCCTGCGTGCGCGCAGGCCGGGCTCCTTGATCTGCGCGGCAATGTGATCGGCGTAACCGATGCGCTCGATCAGTTGATCAACCAGATCAGCCGCAGCGCTGCGCTCGGCGATGCGTGCCAGTTCGCGTATCAGGTTGACGAAACCAACGAGCGCCGAAGCGGGACGCGCCGACAGCCCGCTCAGCACGGTGTCGTTCTGAGCCGCTTTCAACAGTGAAAGATGGCGTGCACCGGCGGCTTGACCGAGCTTTTCGAGCGAGGTCGCGCCGATATCGCGGCGCGGAATATTGACGATGCGCAGGAATGCCGCGTCGTCGTCGGGGTTGTTGATCAGGCGCAGATAGCCAAGCAGATCCTTGACCTCGGCGCGTTCGAGGAACGCCGTGCCACCGCTCACGTGATACGGCACGCGAGCGATGCGCAGCGCTTTTTCCAGCGCACGCGATTGATGATTGCCGCGATAGAGAATCGCGAATTCGTTCCAGCGTGATTTGTGCTTTTCAGCCAGATGGGCGATTTCGGACGCAATGCGCTCGGCCTCGTGTTCGTCATCGCGACATTCGAGTACGCGGATCGGTGGACCTTCGGCGGCTTCGCTCCAGAGCTTCTTCTCGAACAGGTGATCGTTGTTGGCGATCAACGCGTTGGCGACGCGCAGGATGCGGCGTCCACAGCGGTAGTTCTGTTCAAGCTTGATCACCTTGAGCTTCGGATAATCGCGTGAAAGTTCACCGAGATTCTCAGGGTTCGCGCCACGCCAGGCGTAGATGCTCTGGTCATCGTCACCGACCGCGGTGAACATGCCGCGCTCGCCAGCGAGCGCCTTGACCAGTCGATACTGCGCGGTATTCGTATCCTGATACTCATCGAGCAGCAGATAGCGGATGCGTTCCTGCCACGCAGCGCGCGCCTCGTCATCGCCTTCGAGAATATTCAACGGCAGGCGGATCAGGTCATCGAAATCCACCGCGTTGAAGGCCGCGAGTCGCTTTTGATAAGCCGCGTAGATTCCAGCCGCTTCGCGCTCACGTACACCGTTCGCGGTCGCCTCGGCTTGTTCGGGCGTGAGGCCCTCGTTTTTTGCGCGTGAAACCAGCGAGTGCAGCGCCCACAGCGCGTCCTTCTTGATTCCGTTCGGCGCAAGTTCCTTGATGATACCTTGGCTGTCGTCCGCATCGAGCACCGAAAATCC
>JBDSPX010000095.1:0-10125 GCA_039930065.1 Dokdonella sp. | reverse complement strand
GCGATGCCGAAGCGCAGCGTGACGACGTCGAGAAAACGCGGTTCGGTCTGCGAGACGCCGAGCATGGCGAAGTAATCGCCGGCGTGGAAATCCAGTTCGTATATGGCGATCTGCATCGTCGTTTCGGCAAGAAGCGGCGTGTTGCAGCGGCCGTCCGCATTGGTTAGCCCGCGCATTAGCAATTCGCGACGATCCTCATGCAATCGAAACAGTTCAAAAGCGATACCCGCAGCGGGCTTGCCGCGCACGGTATCGAGCACATGTGTAGTCAGCTTTCCCATGGATTGGCGAAATGGTCGATAGACATGCGGAGATAGTGACGCGCTACGACGCTCCTGTCACGCGTGTACTGCCGCGCCACGGGTACTGATACATGTGGGAAGCGCCTTCAGCCGCGATGCTCCTCGTGCAAAAGCCAAAGCATCGCGGCTGAAGCCGCTTCCCACATTAGATTCACGTTCCGAGACCGCGGTCTTCAATATCCGAATGGCTGATCCTTCCGATTCCCGAATTCCGAATCCCCATTCCCACAAGAGTGACCTCGCGAATCATTCGGGCTACGCTGCAGCCATGACGAATCCAGCATTGCGCTTGAATGGCACAACGGTCGATCTGGCTGACAGTGAGCCGACCGAATCGCTGCTGCGTTGGCTCAATCGACGCGGCTTGCATGGCACCAAGGAAGGGTGCGCTGACGGCGATTGTGGTGCGTGTACCGTGGCCCTGATCGAACCGGATTCGGCGAAGGTGAACGTGTTCCGTGCGGCCAACAGTTGCTTGCTTCCAATCGGTTCGCTGAATGGACGCGACATCGTCACCGTTGAACATCTGGCCGACGGTGACACCCTGCATCCGGTCCAGCAGGCGATGGTCGATTGCTCGGGCTCCCAATGCGGCTACTGCACGCCGGGTTTCGTCATGAGTTTGTTCGCGGGTTACCGCAACGGTGAGCTCGATGATCACACCACTGAAGGCAACCTTTGCCGTTGTACCGGCTATCTGCCGATCCGCAGGGCGACCGACCAACTACGATTGCTTGAAGCCGACTCCGATCGCTTCTCAGCGATGCTCGCCGCGCCTGCGATCAAGGCGAACGAGGCCTTGGGGGAAAGGTATTTCAATCCGCTGAGCGTGTCCGCCGCGTTGGAAATCAAGCAGAGTCTCCCGCATGCGCAATGGATCGCCGGGGCGACCGACCTCGGTGTCGAGCTAAGTCGCGGCCGACGCCATGACGAAAGTTTCATCGCGCTCGATCGCATCGACGAACTCAAACACATCGTCATCAATGATCACGCAGTCACGATCGGCGCTGGCGTTGCGCTGAGCATCGTCGAGTCGGAGTTGGGTTCCAGGATTCCTGCATTGGGAGAGATGTTGCGCTGGTTTGCCGCCCGCCAAGTGAAAAATCGGGCGACGTTCGGAGGCAATCTCGGCAGTGCATCGCCGATCGGTGACTTGCTGCCTATCCTGCTCGCGCTGGATGGCGAGATTCATCTGCTCGGTCCGCGAGGTGCGCGTGTCGTCGCTGCGCAGGAATTCTTCATCGATTACCGCAAAACCGCGCGCAGCGATGATGAACTTGTCGTCAGCGTTCGCCTGCCGCTGAACGCGCATCGAACTGCAGCTTACAAGGTTGCCAAGCGGCAGAGCGACGACATCAGTATTGTCGCTGCCGTGTTCGCGCTGTCGCTCGATGAGGAAAAGTGCGTTGCGCATGCGCGGCTCGCCTATGGCGGTGTCGCCGCAATTCCGAAGCGTGCCCTGGCAACCGAGGCCAAGCTGCTCGGACGAACGCTTGATGCCGCGACTCTGGAACTCGCTGCAGAATCGCTAGCGGAGGAATTCACGCCGATGAGCGATCATCGCGCCAGCGCCGATTATCGGCGCGCCCTGTGCGTGAATCTGTTTGTCCGTTTCGTCGCGGAGCACTTCGCATGAGGCGCAAGCAGATCGAGCGTCATGAAAGTGCGATCGGCCATGTCAGCGGGCGCGCCGTCTATACCGACGAGCAACACGCGCCGAGCGGCATGCTCAGCGTCTGGCCGGTGCAGTCGCCGCATGCACATGCGCGCATCGTCGCGATCGATGCGGCGCGGGCGCGACGCATGCCCGGCGTCCACGCTGTGCTCACTGCGGCCGATATTCCGGGAGAAAATGACACCGGCCCAATCGTGCATGACGAGCCGCTGATTCCGGCCGATCGCGTGCAATTCCATGGTCAGGCCGTGGCTTGGGTGGTCGCCGATAGCGAAGCATTGGCAATGGTCGCGGCGTCGGCGGTTGAGGTGGATTACGAGCCCTTGCCAAGGTGCCTGAGCATTGTCGACGCAATCGCTCGCGCTTCGTTCCACTGTCCACCGGCGAAAGTGGAGCGGGGTGATGCCGATGCTGGAATGTCGAATGCCGCGTATCGATTGCGCGGCGAACTGGAAGTCGGCGGCCAGGATCATTTCTATCTCGAAACCCAGGCAAGCTGGGCGCAGATCGATTCGGAAGGGTTGGTTCAAGTGACTTCGTCAACCCAGCATCCGACCGAGACGCAAGTCATTGTCGCGCGTGTGCTGGGGCTTCCATCGAACCGCGTCGTCTGCCGCAGTCTGCGCATGGGCGGCGGTTTTGGCGGCAAGGAAACCCAGGCCAATCCGTACGCGGCGATTGCCGCGCTGGCCGCGCAGGTTACGCGACGTCCGGTGCGCATCAAGCTCTCGCGTGGCATCGATATGCAGATGACTGGCAAGCGCCATCCGTTTTTCGCGCGCTACGAAGTCGGTTTCAACGATCAGGGCATGCTGCACGCGATGAAGATCGCCCTGTTCGCCGATGGCGGCTGGAGTGTCGATCTGTCGCCGCCCGTGCTGATGCGCGCGATGGTGCATATCGACAATGCGTACTTTTGTCCGAACGTCGAAATCGAGGGGCTCATCGCGAAGACGAATCTGCCGTCGAATACGGCCTTCCGAGGGTTCGGAGGTCCGCAAGGCATGCTCGTCGGTGAGGAAATCATCGATCGTATTGCCCGGCATCTCGGCTTGCCGCCGGAGCTTGTACGCGAACGCAACTTCTATCGGGAGGGCGAATCCCCGCCACGCAATGTCACGCCCTATGGCCAGACGATTCGCGACAATTCGATCCCCGAACTCTGGCAGCAGCTCAAATCCAGCAGCACGTTCGATGCGCGTCGTCTTGAGGTCGCAACGTTCAATGCAAACCATCAGCAAACCAAGCGCGGTATCGCCATCACCCCGGTCAAATTCGGCATCTCGTTCAACAAGGTCGAATACAACCAGGCCGGAGCGCTGGTGCATATCTACGCCGATGGCAGTGTTCAGCTCAATCACGGCGGTACCGAGATGGGCCAGGGTCTGCATTCGAAAATGCTCGCCGTGGCCAGTCGTACGCTTGGCATCAGCGTCGACCGCATCCAGATCATGGTGACGAGCACCGACAAGGTGCCGAATACCTCGGCGACAGCGGCCAGCAGTGGCTCGGATCTGAATGGGCAGGCGGTCAAGGCGGCCTGCGAAACCTTGCTTGCCCGACTCGCCGGCGTCGCTGCCGAGAAGTTCCAATGCAAGGTGGAGGAGGTTGCCTTTGCCGACGATCAGGTTCGTGTAGCGAATGCGGCACAGATAAAGATGGCCTTCGCGGAGCTCGTGCAAGCGGCCTACAACGCGCGCGTCAGTCTGTCGGCGACTGGCTACTACCGCACACCCGGTCTTTCGTGGAACGCGCAAACCGGTAAAGGTGAACCATTCTACTATTTTTCCTGCGGTGCGGCGGTCAGTGAAGTCGAGGTTTGTGGCTACACCGGCACGCATCGTTTGCTACGCGTCGACATCCTGCACGACGTCGGCGACTCGTTGATCGAGTCGATCGACCGCGGCCAGATTGAAGGTGGCTTCGTTCAGGGGCTGGGCTGGCTCACGTGCGAGGAGCTGCGTTGGAGTGATGCGGGCAAGTTGTTGACCGATGCGCCCAGCACCTACAAGATTCCGACCAATGGCGAAGTGCCAGAAGACTTTCGCGTTGATTTCTTCAAGCGCTCAAAAGCACCCGAGGCTCAAGTGATTTTCGGCAGCAAAGCGGTCGGCGAGCCACCACTGATGCTCGCGATGAGCGTGCGTGAAGCATTGCGTGATGCGGTTGCCGCGTTCGGCGAAGCGCGCGTGGTTGCGTTGGCCTCGCCGGCGACGCCCGAGGCGATCTTCAATGCAATCGCTGCAGTTCGTGGTCCAAGATCTTGTCATTCTGCCATGACCGATCAGGTCGACCTCGCTTGATGGACGAGCGATTGTTTGCGACGTTGGCGCATTGGCTGGCCGACCGCCCCGTTGTATTGGCGAGCGTTTCGAGTACGCACGGAGCGACCCCGCGCAAACTCGCGAGCCGCATGTTGATCAGCGTCGATGCCCTCGAAGGCAGCGTGGGTGGCGGCCTTGCCGAAGCCAGAGTGATTGCGCAAGCCCGCGAGATGCTCAGCGCGCAAGTCGACAACGCAACACTTGCAGTCGATCTTGGCGGCGGCATCGGCTCGGCGGGAGTTTGTGGCGGACGCATGAGCATCGTTTTGCGCCGATGGTCGAGTACGGCTGACCGTCAGCGTGCCAACGGCATCGCGATGGATCTTTCGCAAGGACGCCGAGTGCTGCTGGATGCCGACACGTTGGGCGGAGACGCGGAAGCGCAGCAGGCGATTCCGAATGTGCGTCTACTAATCGTGGGTGCGGGCCATTGTTCTGCCGCGTTGAGTGAGCTCGCATCTCTGCTCGATTTCGATATTCACGTCTTCGACTCGCGCGCCGAATGCCTCTTGTCCCGATGCTTCGCACACGCGGATGTGCATGCGGGAGAATCGGAGTTGCTTGCTCAATTCAACGATTGCGAACGCGACGTGCAGGCCGTTCTGCTCAATCGGAATTTTGAAGCCGATGTCGACGCGTTGCGCGTCCTGTGTCAAAAGCCGCCGCGCTTTCTCGGCATGCTGGGCAGCCATCGGCGCATCGCTGAAGTGCGTCGCGCGCTACCGGATCTGCAGGATGCATTGCGCGATCTGGTCGCCCCGATCGGGGTCGAAATCGGTGCCGAAACGCCGCATGAGATTGCGATCAGCATTCTCGCCCAGCTCATCGAGCATCGGCGCAGTTACCGTTAGGCAAGCTCAAATCAACGGTCGTTCGATGTGAGCCTGAGAACCACTACGGCTCGCGCTGCTTCATGCCGCTGCGCCAGGCGAAAACGGCCGCCTGGGTACGGTCGCTGACGTTGAGTTTGCCGAGCACGTTGCTGACGTGGGTCTTGACGGTCTTCTCGCCGATTCCGAGGCGTTCGGCAATCAGTTGGTTGCTGAGGCCCTCGGCAACCAGAGCGAGTGTCTCGCGTTCGCGCTGACTGAGCGATTCGAGCGCGCCACTACCGGGTTCGATGCCGCGACGCATCGCGTCCATCAGGCGCGCAGCGATACGCGGATGCAAGACCGCTTCACCCTGAGCGGCCTTGCGCAAGGCATCGGCCAGCGCGTCGGCATCCACATCCTTGAGCAGGCACGACAGCGCACCGGCCTGGACCGCCGCAACGATCTGTTGAACATCCTCGAACGAGGTCAGCAGGATCACTTCGGTCTTCGGGCTGGCGGCGCGAATTGCGCGCGTCGCCTCGATGCCGCCGCCGGGCATGACCAGATCGACGAGAGCGACATCAGGCGTCTGTTCGGCACACAAGGCGACTGCTGAAGCGGCATCTCCGGCTTCGCCGACAATCGCGAGATCGGCATGCGTTTCAAGAAAGCCACGAATACCCTGGCGGACGAGGTCGTGATCATCGGCGATGACGATGCGAATGGGTTTGCTCATCTCGTTACCTCGGTCTGGAAGCTGACGGCTACGCGCGTACCGCGTCCCGCTGCGCTGTCGAATTCAAATTGGCCGCCGGGCAATGCTTCGACGCGCTCGCGCATATTGCGCAAGCCCATGCCGCTGCTCGATTCCTCGGGGGCGCCCGAGCCATTATCGGCGATGATGAGGCTAACGCGTTCCGCCGTGCGGCGGAGGGTCAGATCGACGTGTTGCGCGCCGCTGTGACGCAGCACGTTGGAAAGTGCCTCGTCGACAATGCGCAATAGCGAGTCTTCGACACCGGCGGCGAGGGCAGGAACGTCGTCCATATCAAAGCCAAGGCTGGCACCGCTGGTATGCGCCCAGTCATTGGCGCGCAGACGCACGCGCTCGGCGAACGGCAGTTCGGCGTCCGAGGCACGCATTTCGTCGAGAATCTGGGCGAGCTCCTGCTGGATCTGCTGGGTCAGTCGCTGTGCCGTTTCGAGGCGCTCGCCGCCATTGCCCTCCCCAAGCATGCGGCGTGCCGTTGCCAGTTGCAGGTTCAAGGCAAACGCCTTTTGTTTGACCGTGTCGTGCAGGTCGCGCGCGAGGCGCTGGCGTTCAGCCAACATCGCCAACTGGGCACGCGAACGAAGCAAACCTTTCAGATCCAGTGCCATGCCGTCGAGCATGTCCGAGAGTCCGCCAATTTCGTCGCGTGAGTGGTCATCGATGCGGTTGGAGAAGTCGCCGCGGCTCCATGCGGTCGCCGCGCGTTCGATTCGATTCAACCGACGCGTGACCCAAGCCGCAAGAAAGAGCGACGAGGCGAGGCCGAAAACAACCAGAAAGGCGAATACGGTGGGTGATTCCACGCTCGCATCGAACAACAGGTGACGCCACGGTGGCGGGATGCGCAGTTCAACGAACAGCCAACCGGGGACGCGACCTTTGGCGTCATGCAACGGAACCAGGATGCGCCGAATCGTGTAATTCGTCGCGCTGCTGGCGAGCTTGATCGCGGACAGATTTTGCAACCTGGACGCTTCATCAAGCTCGAAAGAGCTCGGTAGATCAAGCATCCACTTGGCGCTGCCTTGGGTGCGTGCGCGCAATTGCTTGTCATCTCCAATCAGCGCAGCAGCGAGCGGGACATCGCTCAATTCAAGCAAGATATAGGACTCATCCGGGGTGAGCCCGCCACGTGGTTGCTGCAGTCGCAACGTCCAGGCATCAAGCCATACCTGCAGCGATGCCGTGCTGGCTCGTCCCTCGCTAACGCCCGGCAATTGCGTCACCAGGTCAGCCGCACCTTCTTCCGCCGCGCGCTCGAGACTGCCCTGGTCAATGCCCTTTACGAAGCCCTTGAACTCGAACGTGAGGATGACCGACTCGACCACGATCAGGGTCGGCAAGGAGAGCAGTACGTAAAACAACGCGAGCTTGGAAACGAGGCCGCGAAGGCGTGGTCGGAACACAGACATGGCGATAAGGCCGGTTGAATCCAATCACCTAGGATACGCGTGGTGCGTGGGCAATTCCGATGGCACCGATTCATCCGGACGGAGGATAGAGGGTGCTACGCAGGGCGGTTACCCAAAGGCGGGGTGGCGAGCAGACTAGCGCACTTTCTGCACATCCATCCAAACGCTCCGGGGAGTCACCATGCGAAAGCATCAGCTGGGAAATCTATTGTCGGTTGCCATCGTTTCAAGTCTCGTTCTCGGTTCCGGCTTGTTGCGCGCCGATGAGCCCGCCACGCTTGAGCCTGTCGAGGTCACAACGTCCAAGATTCCGCTCGCGCTCGATGATGTCGCGGCCAACGTCAGCATCGTCACCGGCGAAGAGTTGCGTTCGCGCGGCGCGTTCGATCTGCGTACCGCGCTGTCCCTCGTTGCCGGCATCGATATTGCACCGGGCGGTGATGGGGGGCCGGCATCTTCAGTCCCCGCGCTGTGGGGTTTGCGTGAGTTTGACGCGTTTCTGCTGGTCGTCGATGGCATCCCGTCCGGTGGTGCGTTCACGCCTGCACTGGCGACGCTGAATCTTGCGAATGTCGAGCGTATCGAGATCCTCAAGGGTGCCGCGCCGGTCAGCTATGGTGCGACCAGCTTTGTCGGTGTCATCCACGTCATCCACTACGAAGCCGGTGCCGGTGCGACGCGGTTCGAATTCGGTATCGGCAGTCGCGGTACGGCGCATATCGCGGCCGCCATACCGATGGCCGAACCGGGTGCTTCATGGCGCCAGTCAATCCTGTTCGACGCGGACAAGGCCGAGCTCGCAGCTGATCGCTCGGGCTGGCAGCGCGCGCATGTGCTGTACCGTGGCAATGGAGAACTCGGCAGCGGCGAGTTCAGCGTCGATGCGGACTTCACCTCGCTGAGCCAGGATCCGGTCAGTCCGCATCCGCGCGAGGGTGGTGTGTTGACCGATCGTTTTCCGCTCGATGCGAACGTCAATCCGCGCGGCGCAAAACAGGACGAAGATCGCGGTCAGCTCGCTCTCGGTTACGTGCTGCCAACCGGGCTGGGAGAATGGTCAACGCGGGTAGCGCTCGCGCGCTCAAATGCCGAAACCGTGCGCGGTTTCCTGCGCGAGGATTTTGCCGATGATGGTATTACGCCGAATGCGGACGGCTACCAGCAGGATGTGCATCGCACCGAACTGTATGTCGACAGCCATTTCGCAACGCCGCTCGGCGACAAAGCCACCCTGGTTTGGGGATTCGATCATCTTTACGGCAAAGGCAGTCAGCACAGCCAGAATTTCGAATATGCGACGCTGGCCGATGGATCGAATGTACCGAACTGGCGCAGCCTGCCGATCGACGAGACGACGCGTCTCGACGACAAGCGCAATTTCTCCGGCGTCTATGCGGATCTCAATGTCGCCGTAACCGATGCCTGGCATGTCGCGGGCGGCATCCGCTTCAACCACACGAGCGAGTCGACGCGCGGTGGCGGTGTAGACCTCACCGGTGACGTGCCGGAAGAGTTTGATGTCGACAGCGATCATCGCAGCAACAGCCGCCTGTCCGGCGCACTTGGAACCAGCTATCGGTTCTGGCAGGACGGCCGCAATCATGTCACCGGCTACGCGAGCTACCGCAACACGTTCAAGCCCGCAGTGGTCGATTTCGGGCCGGAGCCAGACTCCGAAATCCTCAAGCCCGAAGATGCGCAGAGCGGCGAGCTCGGCTTGCGCGGGCGCAGCTTCGATGGCCAGTTCGAGTGGGATGTGTCGGTGTTCCGCATGAACTTCCACAATCTGGTAGTCAGTCAGAATGTCGATGGACTGCCCGGGCTCACCAATGCCGGCAACGAGCGTTTCAAGGGTGCTGAAGCCGAGGCGCGCTGGCATGTCAGCGACGGCTTGAGCCTGCTCGGCAGCTACGCGTTCCACGATGCCCGATTCGCCGACTACTCGCAGCTGTTCGGGGATACGCTGACCCAACTCGATGGCAAGGTGCTCGAGCTGTCGCCGCAGCACATCGGCAGTTTCGGAGTTATCTACGGCCAGGAAAAAGGCTTGCGCGCCAACCTCGTGGCGAGCTACGTCGGATCGCGTTTCCTCAACAAGCGCAATACTTCGAAGGCTGGCTCGTACAATACCGTCGATGCCGGGATCGGCTATGCATTCGATCGTTGGGAGCTGCGTCTGGACGGCTATAACTTGACCGATCGACGTGATCCGGTCGCCGAAAGCGAACTTGGCGAAGCCCAGTTCTACCGTCTGCCTGCGCGTTCGTACACCCTCAGTGCACGTTTCGCATTCGGACAGTAGGAACAACGTTTCACGCCGAAAGGACGAAAACCCGGAGGTTCCGGGTTGTCGTCGGCAGCTTGCGAGTTCATGTTGGTCGATCCGGTTGAACGTAGCGAAACCATGAGTCAGCGCGGGAATTCTGCTGCTCACCGGTTACAATTCCTTGATGCGAAAGAAACCACCGACCGTGCTGGCGACGCGAATCGTCGAACAAAGCCGCTTCCTCCGCGCTGAGCAGATTGATCTCGAATTTTCCAATGGCGAACGACGCACGCATGAGCGTCTGCGAACGTCGGGATTTGGTGCCGTGATCATGGTGCCGATGCGCGATGACGACACCGTGTTGCTGGTTCGCGAATATGCCACCGGCATCGAAAGTTATGAGCTTGGATTGCCTAAAGGGCGACTGGATCGTGACGAGACGGTTGAGCAAGGGGCCAATCGAGAGCTCAAGGAGGAAATCGGTTTTGGTGCGCGTGAGCTGCACATTCTCGCCACGCTCTCGCTGTCGCCGACCTACATGAGCGCGATGACGCATGTCGTC
>JBDSPX010000094.1:0-5423 GCA_039930065.1 Dokdonella sp. | reverse complement strand
ACCACGACCGCTCAGAAGCGATACTCGCCACTCACTGAAACAACATCCGCGTTGACGAGCTTGTATCCTTGATCCTTGGCGCTGTATTTGTCGTAGTTGAGCGCAAGACTGAAGTTGCTTTTGAAGTCGTAGCCGACGCCGACACCGGCGTACCAGCCATCAGCATGGTTGGTGTAGTCGTCCCGAAAAACCGAGTTGTCAGGTCGATTGATTCGAATGCGCGAATCGAGCGTGGCGCGTATGAACCCGGCGCGACCGCCGATGTACCAATTTGGCGACAAATTGAAACGACCATTGGCACCAATCGTCCAGCCGCTCGTCTTGGTGCTCCCGCGACCAGTGTAAATTTCAGGCTCAGTCCACGGCACATTGACCGGTTGGAGACTAGTGATCGATGCCGGGAATGAATACTTGCCGAGGTCCACATAACCCGCTTCGAAACCGATCAACGTTTCAGGAGAAGCCGCCCAACGATAGCCCACGTTGACGCCGTAACTGGTGTCGCTATCGTCGATCCAGCGAGAATCGAATGATGTGCGACCGAAATTGCCATTGACAAACCCTCCATCAATCGCCTGGGCATAGCCGAAAGTCGGAAGTACAAGCAGAGCCGCGGCGGCCAAGGTAAGCGGGAGCAAGGTGTTCTTCATGCCGGGTAAACTCCAATTTTCAAGGGGTCGTTCAGCGGAGCTGATTTTTTTGTTGAGCGTTTTGCGATTTGTTCGACTTGCAGAATCGGAAACAGTTCCCTTTTGTGCGCGAGTTCGTGAACTTCCACTCAGGGGAACGCGCGAAAACCGAAAAGCCACCAGGAAACTTTTGGCGGCAACCTGCGGTCCGCCCAGCGCAATTTCGACACCGCGATCATGAAAAGGTGCCAGCAAGGAATGACGCAAATTTCGCGCGGACGTACTGCATTCCCACGTCCCGCGAAAACACGGATGACTGCGTGAGATCGGTGCCCTTCGTATCAGGTGCAATCGTTGACAGGCTTTTGTATCGCAACCTGAAACCCTTTCTGCACGCAACACCCGGCTTCCTTGTGGATCAAGGCAAGCGTCCGACGTCCGGAGTACGCGATCACGGCGCCGCTCGCCGCGCAAAGAGAACCACACAGATCATTTCGATAACGTCGACTTCAGTGGGAAACGGTCGGAGCACCCGGGCTATCTCAGTCGAGACAGCCCGGCTGCCCTTGAACCTGATCTTGCTCGCAAGCCTTGGCTTGGAACCTCACTGGTCTAGCGTTTCACTTCGACCGTATCGTCAGCGAACACTGCTGCCGAGCGCACGTAGCGCGGTGGCGACGCCCACGCCATAGGCCGGGTCTGCCTTGCTGCAGTTATCGACATGGCGCTGCTTGATAAAGTCTGGCGCGTCGCCCATCGCGCGAGCGGTATTGTCGAACAGCACTTGCTGCTGTGCCGATGTCATGAGCCGGAACAAGTCACCCGGCTGCTTGTAGTAGTCGGAATCGTCTTCGCGGAAATCCCAGTGATCGGCATTGCCGTTGATCTTCAGAGGCGGTTCGCGGAACTGCGGCTGTTGCTGCCACTGATGGAAGCTGTTGGGCTCGTAATGCGGCACGCTGCCGTAATTGCCATCAACGCGACCGATTCCGTCGCGATGGTTGCTGTGCACAGGACAGCGCGCTGCATTGACGGGAATCTGCTGATAGTTGGTGCCCAGCCGGTAGCGCTGCGCATCGGCGTAGTTGATCAAGCGTGCCTGCAGCATGCGGTCGGGAGAAACGCTGATTCCCGGCACCAGATTGGACGGCGCAAAGGCACTTTGCTCGACATCGGCAAAGAAGTTCGCCGAATTGCGGTTGAGTTCGAACTCACCCACTTCGATCAGCGGGTAGTCCCCGTGCGGCCAGACCTTGGTCAGGTCGAACGGGTGATAGGGCGAGGTTTCAGCAGCGGCCTCGGGCATCACCTGCAAGTACATTGTCCACTTGGGGAGTTCACCGCGTTCAATGGCATCGAACAGATCGCGCTGGTGGCTCTCGCGGTCGCCGCCGATGATCGCGGCAGATTCGCCATCGCTCAGGTTCTTTATGCCTTGCTGGGTGCGGAAATGGAATTTTACCCAGAAGCGCTCGCCGTTGGCATTCCACATGCTGTAGGTGTGCGAGCCGAATCCGTGCATATGGCGATAGCTTGCCGGGATACCACGATCACTCATGACAATGGTCACCTGATGCAAGGCTTCGGGCAGCAGTGTCCAGTAGTCCCAGTTGTAAGTGGCGCTGCGCAGATTGGTGTGCGGACAGCGTTTTACCGCCTTGTTGAGGTCCGGAAATTTGAGGGGGTCGCGAATGAAGAACACCGGCGTGTTGTTGCCGACCATGTCCCAATTGCCTTCCTCGGTGTAGAACTTCAGCGCGAAGCCGCGGATGTCGCGCTCGGCATCAGCCGCGCCGCGCTCGCCGGCCACGGTGGTGAAACGGGCGAACATCTCGGTTTTCTTGCCGACCGTATCGAAAATTTTTGCGCGCGTGTATTTCGAGATGTCATGGGTGACGGTGAAGGTACCGAACGCGCCCGAGCCTTTCGCATGCATGCGCCGCTCGGGGATAACCTCGCGCACGAAATTTGCGAGCTTCTCGTTGAGCCAGACGTCCTGTGCCAGCAACGGCCCGCGTGGGCCGGCGGTCAGGCTGTTCTGGTTGTCGGCAACCGGCGCGCCGAAATCAGTGGTCAGATGAGTCGGCTGGGAAGGATCGGATGGATTGCTCATTGTGCGGGCTCCGGCAGTGGCTGGGCCTCAACTCTAGGAGTTCCGACCGACACAAGGAAGTCAATTGATCTGATCACTTCCATTGTCTTTGCCTATCGGTGCGCGATTGCTGGGGAACGAGCGTGAAACCGACATAACAAACGACCGTGAAAACCAATCAGCCAGATAGACGCGAGTAGTCCACATCGACGGTTAGGCTGATAGCCTCGACATCGCTGTCTTCGGTCGCGTCTGATCAGCCGGCCAAGCTGCGCAACAACGTTTTGCCAGCCACCGCCGGCCCGCCGCCGCCACGTATGCCTCGGCTCCCAACCACAGCGTCGACAGCATCAGTTCGGCAAGCGCCTTCGCCTGTTGCGCGGAGCTCAACTGCCCTCTTCGCTGAGCATCACGAATCGTTGCGCCCAGCCAGGTGAAGTTGAGATTGAAGAACCCCGCCACCGCCTGCGTGACAACAACCGGGAGGGCATCAGCTTCTGCACCGAGCATGCTGCAGACGCAAAGTCGCCCGTCTTTCGCAAGAGTTGCGCCAAACAAGTTTACATAGACTTCGCTGCGACCGACTGTAAACAGACAGTCAACCTGCAATCGCCTGCATGGTGCCGACTATCCTGGATCGTCTCGAATACGCTGCACACGCTTGCGGTATTCCGACACGTTGTCGCCCCGAATGCGCGTTTCCCGCGTGCCCTTCACCTTGTCGACCACTTGCTCGGAGCCCGTGACAGGCTTGGCCTCGACGGCCGTTTCGTGTTCAAAAGCGTGCGATTTGTCGGTGTTACGATAATACCTGTACAAATACCAATAAAGCCCGGTTGCGCCGGCTGGGCCCATTGCGAGCAGCCATAGTCCACCATCATCGCTCATGACGAATGCCCCAGGATAAAGAGTGCGATGCCTTCAAGAATCGTGCCCACGGTGAGTGCGGTCATCAACAGCTTCCACTGCTGCACTGGCACGCTGCCCATGGTTTCTCCGGTGCGACCATTGACGGCGATGTAGTGGAGCATGCCGCCGTTGGCTCCGGGCTGATGGTAGGAATAAAGCCATACCGGTAGATACATCGACACCCAACGCGTGCCGTGAACACTGAGGCGCTCCTGCTCCCAGCGCACACCGCGATCGTAGCGATCCACCGATGCTTCGACCTGGGAACGCGCGATTGACAGCAGTTGGTCTTCCAGTCGCGGGCGAAGTTGTTCGACGTCGCGGTCGCGCTTTTCCGTGGTCAAACCCATCAGGTAGGACGCGTTCCACTTCACCGCATTCTTGGTATCAAACGGCAGGATCGTGTTGATGATGTTGTTGGTGTTCGTGCGCGTGTCGAGGTTGCCGCGCTCGGTGGAGGATTCCAGCGGCAGATCGTCGACGGTGAAGTCGACATGCCGATCCACGCGGTAGACGTCAGCATCGTAGTAGGTCTTCTTGTTGTCACCGCTGCCCTCGGTATAGCGGCGCGTCTCGATTTCGCCCTGCCCGGCTACATCGGCGCTCACGTTGCCATCGACGATCATGTACGGCAGATAGACGCCGACGACGTTCTCGGGTGTGAACTCCTCCTTGAACGCCTTCAGTGCAAACAATCTTCTCTTGTCCACAAATTGGCGGATACGCGCGACCGCATCGTCTTTCTTGATGTGGAACGGCAACACCGCATCGGGTACCGCGCCATTGGCCACTTGCTCGTTGACGCCGAAGACGTGTCGGCACCAGTGGCAGCGCGCCGTCATCGCATTGGCGGTATTGACCGTTACCTCGGCGCCACAGCCGGTGCATTTGAAGGTCATCAGGCTGGCAGCATCGGCCTTGATGTCCCGCGCACCGGATGCGATGACCGTGCCTTTCAGCTGATCAATACCCTCACCGAGCCCGAATTCCTCTTCGACCCGCTCGCCATGCCATTCGTGGCGGCAGAACTGGCAAATCAGCAAATCGCTACCGGGCTTCTGGCGGATGTCCGTTGCGCCGCATTTCGGGCAACGATTGAGGCCGTCCTTGAGCTCGTCGGCGGACGTCTCGATGGCGACCGGATCGGGAGCCAGGATTTCGTCGCGAATCGGTTTTGGAAGCGTAGCCGGGTCGATCGGAGAGCTGCCAGGTCGCGGCGGCACATCTTGCGGCGATCCCGGGCCGGTATATGGCGGCACCGGCGGCGGAGTATTGGCGTTCGACATGAGGGTTGCCCGATTCGTTGCTTACAGGCCGAGCGTCTTGGTTTTGAGCGCGTCGTAATCACCCTGCGTGATCAAGCCGAGATCGAGCATCTCCTTGGCTTTCTTCAATTTTGCAATGGGATCCTCCGCTGCCGGCGTGGCTGGCGCTACCGGCTGCTGCATGCTGCCAATGCCACCCATCATGCCCGACGCCATCCCCAGGCCCATGATGCCTGCGGCCCCGCCGTTCTCACCGGCCGACTGCATACCCTGAGCGACGCTGGCCTGCAGATTCGAGTTGCCACGCGATCCCGTCAACGCGTCCGCGCGCTGCACGGTCTTCAGCAGTACCCGCGTGTTGGCGTCGTACTCGATCGAAACGATCGCGGTCTTGACGATGTCCAGGCCGCGATCGGACTTCCACTGGTAGCCGTTCTCCACCGCGTCGGACAGGCTCCTGGCGAAGCCCAGCGAATCCTGCTGCAGCTTGGTGATGCGATTGCCCTTGGCCGGATCGTTGCTGTACAG
>JBDSPX010000093.1:0-12916 GCA_039930065.1 Dokdonella sp. | reverse complement strand
GCGCGCTGAGATCGGTCATTCACCCCTCGATGTCGTAGCCTGGCACGGCAACAACGCGCCCTATCGCTATGATCTTCGACGGTTCAATACGATCGGCTCGATCAGCTACGATCATCCCGATCCGTCGATCTTCACCGTGCTGACCTCGGCCAGTGACACGCCGGGCACCGCGAATATCGATTTCGCGATTTTCCCGCCACGTTGGCTGTGTGCTGAAAACACGTTCCGGCCGCCGTGGTTCCACCGCAATATCGCCAGTGAATACATGGGACTGATCCATGGTGCGTACGATGCCAAGGCCGGAGGCTTCGTGCCCGGGGGCAGCAGCTTGCACAATTGCATGAGCGGCCACGGCCCCGATGCGGCGAGTTTCGAGAAGGCGAGCCAATCCGATACCTCGCAACCGGACCACATCGTCGATACGATGGCCTTCATGTTCGAAACCCGAGCGGTGATTCATCCAACCCGCCAAGCGCTCGAATCCGCGCAACTTCAGCGCGACTACTTTGAATGCTGGCAGGGTTTGCAAAAACATTTCGATCCGCAAAAGCGCTGATCGCCAAACAGGACTCCCACAATGAAGCTCGCAAGTCTCAAGGAAGGCGGCCGCGACGGTACGCTGATCGTGGTCAATCGCGCGCTCACTCGCGCCACGCGTGCAACAGGAATCGCCGCAACGCTGCAAATCGCGCTGGAGGATTGGAGCAACACCGCGCCACGCCTCAATGCACTGTTCGAATCATTGCAGGGAGGAAACGCGACCGATGCGTTCGACCTTGATATGGACAAACTGGCCTCACCGTTGCCGCGCGCGTTCGAATTCGTTGACGGCAGCGCCTACCTGCCACACGTGGAGCGCGTGCGCCGGGCGCGGGGCGCGGAAGTGCCCGAGAGTTTTTACACGGATCCGCTGATGTACCAAGCGACCAGCTCGGGTTTCCTCGCGCCGCGCGATCCCATCCTTGCCGAGAGCGAAGACTGGGGCATCGATCTGGAAGCCGAAGTCATCGTGGTCACCGATGACGTCGCGATGGGCGTTTCGCCCAAGCAGGCTGCCGATCACATCCAATTGGTGGGTTTGGTCAACGATGTCTCGCTGCGCGGGCTGATTCCGGGCGAGCTGGCCAAGGGATTCGGTTTTCTGCAATCCAAACCGCGCTCAGCCCTCTCGCCGGTATTCGTCACGCCCGATGAGCTTGGCGATGCCTGGAAGGATTCCAAGCTGCACCTTCCGATGCGCACCTGGATCAACGGCCAGTGGTTCGGCGAGGCCGAGACCGGCGTCGACATGCAATTCAGCTTTGCCGAGCTGGTTGCCCACGTTGCGAAATCGCGCCCCTTGAGCGCCGGAACCTTGGTCGGATCAGGTACGATTGCCAACGAAGACACGTCGAAGGGAGCTTCCTGTCTCGCCGAGCAGCGCACGGTTGAAACCTTGCGCGACGGCAAGCCGGCCACGCCCTTCCTCAAGTTTGGTGATCGCGTCAAGATCGATGTAACCGATGCATCGGGACAGTCGATTTTCGGTGCAATCGAGCAAGCGGTGGAAAAGTACTCGCCGTCGTGATCTGCCTTCGCGGCTGATGGCGAGGGCAGCGGGCAGTCGCTGCAACGAGGAGAAGCGAGCATGGCGGATTCGATCAAGCTTTACAGCTACTGGCGATCCAGCGCCGCCTACCGCGTGCGTATCGCGCTGAATCTCAAGCAGCTTGACCACGAAATCATTCCGGTGCATCTGGTCAACGATGGCGGCGAACAGCATCGCGAAGAATATCGCGCGCTCAATCCACAGGCCTCGGTTCCAACCTTGCTCGATGGTTCGCGCGTCTACCGTCAATCGATGGCAATCATCGAGTATATCGATGAAGCTTATCCGGCAACCGTGGCCCTGCTGCCATCGACCGCACGCGAACGTGCGCGCGTGCGCGCGCTCGCCCAAGTGGTCGCCTGCGACATTCACCCGCTCAACAACTTGCGCGTGATGCAGTTTCTGGAGAGGGATTTCAGCTCGCCCCAGGTTGAACGGCAGCGCTGGACACAACACTGGATTGTCGAAGGGTTCCGCGCACTGGAGGCGATGCTCGATGACAGCGCCTCAACCGGCCTCTACTGCGACGGTGATGCGCCGACACTGGCCGATTTGTGTCTGATTCCCCAGGTCTACAACGCACGCCGATTTGATGTCGACATGGCGGCGTTTCCGGTCATCGCGCGCATCGAACAGCAATGTTTGAGCTTGCCGGCATTCGATGCCGCTCGCCCGGAAAATCAGCCCGATGCGCCCAAGCGCGCCGGCTGAGCGATCAGGATTCTGTCGGACCTTGCTGGGCCAAATCGCGAATCGGTTCATGTGGTTCAACTTTGCGCCGCATTTTGACCTGCAGAATCACGATGGACGTGCAAAACGTCATCAACCTGACCTCACGCAGTCGAATTCTCGCCTCGACTGGCAACGTCCGACAGACGCCTACCCCGCGATATAGCGCTGCAATTGTTCGATTTGTTCGGTCTGTTCGCTGATCACTGCCTTGACCAGATCGCCGAGAGAAATCACGCCGACTGTCTTGCCGTTGTTGACGACGGGCAGGTAGCGCACACGTTCCTTTGTGCACAAGCGCATGCAATGTTCGATGCTGTCATCAGGACCGACCGTGAACATGTCGGTACCCATGATGTCGTTGACCAGAGTCGAGGCGGATGAGCGTCCCTTGAGCACAACATTGCGTGCGTAATCACGCTCGCTGATGATGCCGACCAACGCATCGCCCTTCATCACCAGCAATGCGCCGACGCGCCGCTCGGCCATCGACTTGATCGCGTCTATCACCGGCGCATCCGGTGTGATGGAGAGAATATCTCGACCCTTGTCATCGAGTAGGTGCTTGACCTGAAGCATGGCAGCCTCCGTTTGGATCCGATGCCCGCCTGGGTGCGGGAGCCCAGTCTAGCGCTGTCCGCGATCATCCGCGACGTTTGCTCGCACAGACTTCACGTGCAGCGGACTCCGAATGCGTGTCATCGGTGTCAACCGACCTTCAGATGAGCGCAACACGACACCCGTCTCTACGGTCGATGCGCGTTTTGATGTGCGTTCGCACAAGCGCAATCATGCGGCATGCGCTAGGCTCGCCCACTTTCCTGAAAACCTTGGATGCCGACGATGATCGAAAACACAGTCAAAAACCGTCAGGCCAAATCGTTCTCGACGATCTTCCTGATCGAGATGTGGGAGCGCTTTGGCTACTACGGCATGCAGGCGCTGATCGTCTATTACATGGTCCAGCGACTCGGCTTCTCCGATGATCGCGCAACCCTGGTCTGGGGTGCCGCTGCCGCGTTGATTTACGTTGCGCCGGCAATTGGCGGCTGGATCGGCGACAAGATCCTCGGTACGCGGCGCACGATGCTGCTCGGTGCGGCGATCCTCTCGATCGGCTATGGCCTCATGGTGGTGCCGGGCGAAAGCGTTTGGTTCCTCTTTTGCGCACTCGGCGTGGTCGTCGTCGGCAACGGTCTGTTCAAGGCCAATGCCGGCAATCTTGTACGCAAGATCTACGAGGGCGACGATTCGAAGATCGACAGTGCCTTCACGATCTACTACATGGCGGTCAATCTCGGCGCGATGATTTCGCAGTTGCTGACCCCATGGCTCAAGGATTATGTCAACGAGCACTACGGCAATGAACTCGGCTGGCATGTCGCGTTTGCGGTCTGTTCGGTCGGCCTCATCTTTGGTCTGGCCAATTACCTGCTCATGCGCAAGGCGATGTCGCACATCGGTTCGGATCCCGATTCGCGCCCCCTCGAATGGGGCAAGCTCGCTATCGTGCTTGCGCTCGGCGTTGTCGCGGTGTTCGCTTCGGCTTACATCCTGGAACACGAAGGCGTTGCGCGGGCGTTCGTCTACGTTGCCGCCGTCACCGTGGTCGGTATCTTCGCCTGGTTGATCGCGACAGGTCAGCGCGGCGAACGCGCGGGCCTGATTGCCGCGCTCGTACTGGTCGTGCAAACGATGTTCTATTTCATCTTCTATCAGCAGATGTCGACCTCACTGAACCTGTTTGCGCTGCGCAATGTGGATCCCGCCTTCAACGTGTTCGGCGCGCATCTGTGGGACTGGTCGCCCGCTCAGTTCCAGGCCTTCAATCCGATCTGGATCTTCATCCTGAGTCCGATCCTTGCGTGGGTCTATTCGGCGGCAGGGCGCAACAACAAGGATCTCTCTATTGCCGGCAAATTCGCGCTCGGCTTCTGCATCGTTGCGGCGGGATTTTTCATCTACGGCGCAGCCGGCCATTTCGCCGATGCAACCGGCAAGGTGTCGTCGTGGCTGATGGTATGGGGATACGGTGCGATTTCGCTCGGCGAGCTGCTGGTCAGCGCACTGGGTCTGGCCATGATCGCGCGTTATGTGCCCGCGCGCATGGGTGGCTTCATGATGGGCGCCTACTACGTCGCCTCGGGTGTCTCGCAGTATCTCGGCGGTGTCGTGGCGACCTATGCGAGCGTGCCGCAGGACATCACCGAGCCGCTGCAAACCTTGCCGATTTACACGAGTCTGTTCAATCGACTCGGTATGGCCGCCCTGGTTTGTGCGGTCATCGCGATAGCTGTCTTGCCGCTGATGAAGCGACTTTCGGCGACCCACAGCGCCGAAGCCGTGATCGAGCATTCAGGTGCTGGCGGGGGCATCCCGACAGTGGTCTCGGAAGAGTAGGCCGAATTCAAGGTTGGCCGGATCCTTTAGCGATCCGGCCTATTCGAGCGCGAGCAATCAGGTCGACATCACTGGCGTTCGCGGAACCAGCAATTGAATGCCACGGTGATGCGTTCTCCCTCGCCCTGGAACGGAAATACCTCGTGGAACAACCATGACGGAAACAACACCATCTCGCCGGCTTTCAACGAGAAGTTTCGGCCCTGCAGCGTGTAATCTTCGGTGAGATGGCCGTTGCCCGGATCCTGATACATACCCGCTTGCTGATGCGGATTCTGGAAATGCAAAACGCCTGACTTCGGATGCTCGACATCGTTTTGCCCGGCACTCACGCAATACACGCCCGACCATGAGGCCATCGGGTGATTGTGTGCGTTGAAGCGTCCACCGCGACGCGTGATGTGAAACCAGGCATGCGTCTGCGATTCGAGCGACAGCAACTTTTGCCGTGAATATCCATTCACTTCTCCGACGAAATCAAACAATCGGGTCATACAGAATTCGTGCAACGTCTGGATGCATGGCTCGGGCCAGGTGAACAGTGAAAAATGGCTCTCGAACAAGCCTTTCTGGATGCTCATCGACGGATCAGGATTGCGCCAGCGCTCACCCTCGGATTCGCGTTGCAGGAACAAGTTGCGCAATTCTGCATTGAGTCCGAGTGAATCCGGAAGCTCAGTGCGGAAGAACGGAACGGAAAACAGGGACAACTTTCCCATGGAAACCTCAATCCAGAAATTGATGAAAACAACCGCGATCAGGCGCAATGGAGTAGAGATGAATACCGCGATCGAACCTTCGATTTACATATACCTTGTCGCTCGCTGGAAAAGCCACCCGATCAATCATCGAGGTAGGCAGCACCACCAAGCTGTCTGACCTGCCGATCAATCCAGTTTGCGCGGCTTTGGACATAGTTTGAAGGTCGATCGGCATGCAGCTTGCGTGGGCTCGGCAACACCGCCGCGAGCAGGGCGCACTGATGCGGCGTCAGCTGCTGTGGCGAGCTGCGAAAGTAGCGTTCGCTTGCCGCGCCGACCCCGTAAACGCCATCGCCGAATTCAGCGATATTCAGATACACCTCGATGATCCGGCGCTTTGGCCACAACGCCTCGATCAGTACAGTGAAATAGACCTCGAAACCCTTGCGTACGAAACTGCGGCCGTTCCATAGAAACAGGTTCTTGGCGACTTGTTGACTGATCGTGCTGGCACCGCGCAGGCGTGAGCCGTCCTCCGCTTCGGCAAGTGCAGTCTGGATCGCGTCGACATCAAAGCCGTGATGCGTCGGAAATTTCTGATCTTCGGCGGCGATCAGCGCGATCGGCAGGTTCGAAGAAACCTTCGTCAACGGCACCCATCGATAGCTCAGGGTGAAATCATGTGCGTTGTCGAACATTGCATCGATCTTTCGACCAAGCATGACGGCCGACGTTGGCGGCGGCACGAAGCGGAAGATCAGCACGATCAGAACGCTTGATAAGACCCAGACAAGCGACGCAATGCCCAGCCATCGAATGATTCGACGGGCCAGGGATTTTTTCTGCGGGAAGATTCGGAGACCCATGTTCCGATTGTGCCATCCCGTATCGCGTTTTGCCGGCAAAAAAAGGGCGCGGAAAACCGCGCCCTTTTTTTGATCATCAACCTTGCGGCTGAATCACATTGCTGGAGTACACATGTACGCTGTATCCGCGGCTTCAAATCCGTCAAAGAAGATGCGCTCGCTGCTCACGCGGATTTCATCGACGAAAGCGCCACCGAATTCGGCTCCGCCGTCCGACGAGAAACGCCAGCGCAACTTGATCGCCTGTCCAGCATAGGCGGCGAGGTTCGCCGAGAAATCCTGGAACGAGGCGACGGCGGTTTCGTCGGCTGGTGTTGCTGAACTGGAACCACCAAAGCCCTGTGTGCCCGACGCATATCCGCAAGCATTGCCTTCATTGGTGATCGTACCTGCAGCTGGATAGCCGCCGTTCGGCGCCAGACTTGCCCAGCTCGATCCGCCATTGGTGGACACCTCAAGCACGAGCAGATCCCAACCATGCTCGATGTTGTATTTCATCTTGAAATTCAGCGTTGCGCCAGGCTGGACCTGGATCGACGGCGTGGTCATTGCACCGCAGGTACTGGCCGGGTAAGTCGCGCCATCTGCGCCGCTGTGATAACTCAAGCTGCCTGCGGTCGCTGCGGTATTGGTAACTTGCCACGGCGCTTCGAGACTTGAATAGACGTGGGTGTCGCCGTCATCGAGATAGAAATTGCCGTCGACACCGCTCGAGCCCACCGCGGTACCGACCACCGCCTTGCTGATCGGCGCCAGGTTGCCTTCAGAATCTTCGGCCAGAACCTTGTAGTAGTAAGGCGCGGCAGGCAAGACTGAAAAGTCGTCATAGCTCGCGCTGGTCAACCCGGACGCGATGGTGGTCGATGAAGTGAAGTAGGGGCTGTCCGATCGTTGAACGGAGTAGTTGATGGTCGGCGACAGCGGGCAGCTCGACATGGCGGGAGTCCAGTCCAGCGCAACCTTGCAGGTCGCACTGAGCGTTGATCCGCCAGCGAGGCTGCTGGTGTCAAATGTCGGCTGGACACTGCAAGGTCCGATGTAGGCGAGATCAACACAGGTGGAAACCGTTCCCTCGACATCGTTGCTGATGCCGCGAACCCGATAGGCGTAGTCAAAGCCGCCTTGTGTCGTCGGATCCAGCAGCGGACTGCTTGCGCCCGACGCGACGAGACGGAAGTCCCCGGAGTTTGATGCGGCGCAGGTCCCAGCGGTGCGATAGAGCTGGTAACCCTGAGCACCGCCACTCACATCGAATGCGATGGCGGCACCGCTGGCCGATGAAGACACGCTCAAGCTGGTCGGGGCCGGAAATGCAGCGGTATCGGGCAGGCCGAAGCGCCCCGATACGGCGAGGGCATAGCCTTGTCGATTTGTATTGGAACGACTGCCGCCCGGTACCGACGTGCCTTTTACGCGGAATGTGTAAGACCCGGCTGCGGGAGCGGTCAATCGCACCTGCTCTACCGTATTGCGGATATCCGCGCCGCCGCCGGGGGTGGAAACGCCGGAGGACAATACGTTGCCGCGGTAGAGCGTGGAACCTGGGCCTGCAACTTCGAGATCGAGGTTGTTGACCAAAGTAAGCGCGGCCCCTCCGATTGCTTCCGGGTCGTACCAAGTAAGCGTTGCGCGCAGCTCCTGTCCAGCTTGCACGTTGGCAATGGTGTATTCATTGACGTCGCCAGTCTCAAGCCCGGATGCATTCGTGCGCTCAAAGATGCGCAAGCGTCGGTTGTCGTCGCCGAAAGCGCTCGGCGTCGTCGCAAACCAGAGATTTGAATCTGCCCAGCCGCGGCCCCAGCCGTAGTTTCCTGTGGAAAACTGATCGGTAGGTGTCGAATTCGAGCCTAGAATCGGATTCGTTCCGTTGAGCAGGATAGCCTTGAGCGCCATGCCACTCGGGTTGTAACTGTCTCCGGCTGTTTTCGCGCCGCGCGGATAGAATCCATCGGTGAAGAACTGGCGCATGAGACCGGCATTGCCAGCGATGGTCGGTGCAGCCATTGATGTTCCGGACAACGATTTGGACACAACGGCTTCGATCGTGCCTGTTGTGCTGGAGTCGCCCGATGCAGAAATTACGCTGCTGCCCGGAGCCATGATGTCGGGCTTGACGCGATTGTCGGTGGTTGGACCACGGCTCGAATAGCTCGCGACAAGCTTGCTGCCGGCGTGCGAAAGCGCGCCAACGGTGATCGCGTTCTTTGCATTGCCTGGTGAACCCGTGGTGGTCGCGCCACTGCCACTATTGCCGGCCGAAACGACAAATATCATGTCCTCAATGGTTGACAGTGTCGTATCAACGACGCGATCGCTGCCGCTGTAGACGCCGCGGCTGTCACTACCCCAGCTCGCGCTGTGGATTCGAGCACCGGCGTCATGGGCCTGTTGCAGCGTGCCGCCGAGATTGGTGATCGACAGACATCCCGATGTGTCATTGCCAATATCCTGGAACAGCAATTGCGCATTCGGTGCCATGCCGTCGGCCAACTCGTGTCCGGATGAGGTAGGCGTCGACGCGGTGTAAGTGGTTGCGCCTACCGAGCCGCCGGCATCGCCAGCGATGGTTCCGCTGGTATGCGTGCCGTGATAGCTGGTGGGCGACGTTCCGCCGGGACAAGTGGAATTGTTATCATAGGCTTCGGCGCCTGGCTGAACCCAGTAGGCGTAGACCTTGTTGTCTGGGTGGACCGCGCCAAGCGCTGGCGGGACCGGCGTATCGGCTGTGGTGATCTCGGTGTGATCCCCGAGCCCCTTGTTGAGCGTGGTGAACCACGCTTCGTTGGCATCGAGACCGGAGTCAGAGATGCTGATGATTTGGTTGCTTCCGAAAAGGCCGTGATCCCAGAGTGGTTCGCGACCGGCTTCGACACTGCCGGTTCCTGCCGTGGACGTGGTCGGCGAATTGCCCTGGATCGTGCCAATTCCTGCGGAATTGTTCACATATTCCTGCAGGTGCGGCGCGACCCAGGAGACGCTGTCTTCAGCGGTAGCAGAGCGGACCAGACGATCGAGACCGGCTTCGTCGATGTGCACGCGGACAAAAGGTACGGTTGCGCTATCGGCGGTCGATACAATGGACGCACCTGGCACTTTGGCCAGGGCAGCAGCGATCTGTGTTGCCGACTCTCCTGCAAAACCGAACACGTCGATTTCCATGCCTCCCTGCGGAGCGAGAACCAAGCTGTCGCGCGCTGCGTTCCACAGTGCAGGATCGAGTTTTTGCCCTGGTTGATAGATGCCGACCCAGCGCACCGAAGGATCGGCGCGCAATTCGCTCAAGCCGTTGCTGCCGAGGCGCACTTGGTAAGCGTTGTTCGGGACATAGCCAAGGAAGCTCACGCCGCGCTTTTCGAGGCGAGCCCGGGATTTCGCGGGATTGCCGCTGAATTGCACGATCGCGAAGCGGCCCGATTCGACATCCGCAGCCGCGCCGGTGGATGAAAAGTCGATGCGCTGTACAGTCGGATCAATGAGCCCGGAGCGCAGCAACAGTAGCTGGCTGTCGCTCGCTTTTGCGTCGGTCAGTTGATCGGGTGTTACCGCTTGCGGTGCAAGATTTTGCAGTGCGACTGGCGCGGCCTGGGCGGTGCCCAGAGCAAAAATGACCGCAGCGGCGAGTGCCGTTCGGCTCAGGATTTTCGATTTCATCTGTTTCCCCGGAAAGTCTGAATGTGAGGTTGAGTAACACGTCGACAACAAGTCTGTCGATCTTTTGTTTAGCTGGCCGGATGTATAGCCATACCGATGTGGCTTTCCGGACCCCCGATAGTGCCTTGACTGACATTCCAAATGCTCCGGCTAGAGGAGGAGTGGCAGCCGTCCTTTTGGGAGGGTGAGGTAAATCCCGCCATAGCATTACGATGCGGTCTTCATGGCGTTCGATGAATCGCTTTCACGGAATCATGGGGCTGCCGGGGAGCCAGCCTTGTGCCGGTCCGTGTTGCGCCCGTCTGTACGGCTTGCATCCTTTCCGACAGCCCGCATTTAACTAGCTCGCTTCGACCTCTCTCAATCGCATGAACTCTAACGACGACACGGTCTACCCGTTCCATCTGCAAGATGCGGGCGTTCGCGGCCAGGTGGTTCATCTTGATTCGACTTGGCAGGAAATTCTCGCCCATTCAAGTTATCCAAGGCGCGTGCAGCAATTGCTTGGCGAGTCGCTGGCTGCGAGTGCTTTGTTTGCCGCCGCGCTTAAATTTGAGGGGCGTCTCTCAATTCAGCTTCGGCATGCGGGGTCGCTGAACCTGTTGTTTGCGGAGTGCACGCACGATGGCGGGCTTCGCGGCATTGCGCGATGTGAAGACGGTGCGACCGATCAACAGATCAATCTATCCTCTGCACAGGCCCAGCTTGCGTTGACCATCGAAAATCATCAGACCGATGCCCGATACCAAGGCTTGGTTGCGGTGGAGTCATCGACACTGGCTGGTGCGTTCGAGACGTATTTCGAGCGTTCAGAGCAACTGCCTTCGCGCATCCTGCTGGTTGAGCGCGATGGGCGCTGCGCGGGTTTGATGCTGCAAAAAATTGCTGATTCGGCTCTCTCGAACGACCCCGATGCGTGGAATCGCATCAGTCATCTTTTGGCGACGTTGAGCGATTCCGAACTTCTCGATTTGCCAGTCGAAACACTCCTTCTGCGGCTGTTTCACGATGAGGGTGTCGTGCTGCAGGAGGGGCGATCGCTGCGCTTCGAGTGCAGTTGTTCGCAAGAGCGCGTGCTCGTCATGCTCCGTTCACTGGGGCGAGACCAGGCGTTGGAAGCGCTCGGTGAGTCGAGCGAAATGGAAATCACCTGCGAATTCTGCAATCGATCCTATGCGGTTGATCCAGTCGATCTGACGGGGCTGTTTTCAGATACCCCGTTGGCACCGGGTACTCCGAGCCGGCATTGATCGAGGATCCTTCAGTCGATCGAGGGTTTGCCATTTCCGGTCTCAATCGATTCTCACTGAGACCACCTGGAGGCTGATTTGCCGCGTGTCGCGTTCAGCGCTCTTGCAGGCGCACCTGACGCAACTTTGCTGGAAGTCGCTCTGGTTGCGATTGAAACTGAATCGTTACCGCCTAAAATTGCGTGAATTCAATCGCTTGGAAGCACAAGCTGAGACGCAATAGTCTGTTTGTTTTTCGTAAATCAGCGTACACTGAGAGCGGCATCGTTTGCTGTTGATGAAAACGATGGCCTGGAACTTGGTCAAGCTGGAAAGTGTCAGCAACCACTCAACCAATCGGAACTGCTGAATGTTTTCGCGCATCGCCATCGTCGTGCTCTCGCTGCTGCTTTCTGCCACTGCAGTGGCTCAGATGGTTGCACCTGTGTCGTTGGTCAATTCTCAGCGTCCCTTGTTTGAGCGCCTGCTTTCCATTGAGGTTGCCTCGCCAAGTAGCGGAGACAGCGACCAGGTCGTGCCGTTGTGGGCCAGCCCCGACGGTCGTCTGCTCGCCATCGTTGCGCTTTCGAGCAATGCAGGAGCACCCGCATTGCCGCCGTCGCCTGCGTTCGGCGGACTTTCAGATTTCCGAATCGTCGATGCAACCGATCTTTTTTCAGCTGGTCTGCGCATGCGGTTGGGCCAAGGTTTGCATGCGGATGTGACGCTGGGGCAGATCTCGTCTGCGCCACTTTCATACGGCCTTGCCGCACATTCGGGTTGCCTGCCGGGAGGCTGCTGGGGCAATTCAAGGGATGCCGCGCGTCCAACGGCAATGACGGCGAATATCGGATTGGGCTGGTCACCCGCGCTTGCCGAGGGACTGGATCTTTCGTTCGGCTTGTCGTGGTTGGAAGGTCGAGGCACGCAGTTGCCCGTACTTTCGCAGACTGCGGTCGGCGCTTTGCCGATTGATCTGTCGGTGCTCGATGTGCCGGGTATCGGAAGCTATAAATTGAATTCGGCACGGCGCGTGAAAGCGCGAGGCGTATGGCAACTCGGGAATGGATCCGTGGTCGACTTGACCGCAGCGCTGGGTCGGGTGGAACTGTCTCCTTTCTTGAGCGGATTGGCAGCCTCAGGCCTCGATTTGAATCAAGCCTCACTGGGATTGGGTGTCGCCAACGGCTCCGTGCGCGGAAGCATCGTCGGAAGGGTTACCAGTGTTGACGAGCCCGGCATCGCCGGTAATCGACGCTGGAGCGGTTTGGATCTTGGCGTTTCATGGCGCACGCCATGGCGCGGAGAAGTTACGGTCGGCGCGCAAAATCTGTGGTCTGCACCGCTGGATCCGACGGCTCCACGCGATTTGGATGCGAGCCAGGCGCGCACGCCCTACGTGCAGTACCGCCAGGACCTCTAAGCGGCCTTGGCAGGCTGTTGAAATTCTACTGAGGCGGCACGATGCGGCAGCGAAACGGGCCTCAAAATGCACATTTACGCATGTAAACTGCGCCTTTTTGGGCACGTTTCTCCTTGCCTCGCGCTCGCCTGAGCGAATCTCCGCGGCCTGGTAGGCGAATGGCGCCCACTCAGGCGCCCACTCAGGCGCCAAGTCAGAAGGTCGCCGAATTTTCCTCATTATCTGCGCAAGCAGCAGGCGCGCCTCTGAACAGCCGTTCGGCTGCTGAGAGGCGCCATTCGATATCGCGAGGATGATCGGCGGGCAATCAGTGCCATCGCACTCTCTTC
>JBDSPX010000092.1:0-5419 GCA_039930065.1 Dokdonella sp. | reverse complement strand
ATCGATATCGGTATATCCGCCAAGGATCGCAAGAGCATCGCCAATCATCTGGCCCAATTGCTCGCCGACAATTACTCGCTCTACCTGAAGACGCACAGCTTCCACTGGAACGTGACCGGGCCGATGTTCAACAGCCTGCACACGATGTTCGAGACCCAGTACAACGAACTCTGGCTGGCCAATGACGTGATTGCCGAACGTATCCGCGCACTGGATGTGATGGCACCTGGCTCGTACTCGCAATTCGGCAAGCTGACCTCGATCAAGGAAGAATCCGGCGTTCCCGAGTGGAAGGACATGGTCGCCCAGCTCGTCGAAGGTCACGAAACAACCGCACGCACGGCCCGTGCGACGATCAAGGTTGCCGACAAGGCCGACGATCAGCCAACGGCCGATCTCGCTACCCAGCGCGTCGAGGCACATGAGAAAACCGCGTGGATGCTGCGCTCGCTGTTGAAATAGAGGCGCCAGCATCGCGCAAACGTCGCCGGGATTCTCAGCCTCGGCGACGCATTTCAAAGTGCCGATAGACGGTGTAGGCCGCGCCTGTCGCGCCCGTCAGCAAGGCGGGCACATACAGTGCGCGATAGGCGTAGACGCCAAACAAGCCGGTTCCCGCAATGGCGCCAACCAGGAAGGCGAAGACCATGGCCATCAGCAGTCGAATGCGGCGAGCGTCCACCGGAAGTCCGCGCAAACGATGACCAAGGAAGATGCCGAGATCGGTCAAGGTGCCCGAGAAATGTGTCGTGCGCAGTACTGCGCCGCTATACGTGCTGACCATCGCATTCTGCAAACCACAGGCGGCCGAGGCGAGGTAGTCGCCGGCAACGATACCTTCAGCAAGCAATGGAACCGCGGCCACGAGCAACAAGGACTCCAGCACCAGCACCACGCCGTAGCGCCGACCGAGACGCAACGTCGAATCCTGGATGATCAAGCCGCTCGCAACACATCCGGCCAGAAACGCGCCGATCAAGGCGGCAAAATGCACTGCCGCCGTGACATCGTGGCGACCGATTGCGATACCGAGCAAGGTGGTCGTACCGGTCAGATGGGTGATGCCTTGGTGCTGCACACCCATGAAGCCCGTCGCGTTGATGATGCCTGCAATAAAGGCAAGCACGGCGCCGCCGGCGAAAACCCAGGGTGGCAACTTCGCGAATGTAGTCACAGCTTGCGCCGTGGAGGCACCAGCAGGTCCCCGAACAGAAGGCCGGCAACCAGGGCAACGAGCAGGGTGACGAGCGTGATACCGGTATCAAGTCCGAGCAAGACATCGCGCTCGAAGACAAAGCTCAGCGTGCGAAAGCCGATGCTGCCGGGAACCAGCAGGATGATGCCTGGCTCGCGGATCAACGCACCCGGGCGATTGAACACGCGAGCGAACACATTGCTCGCGGCACCGAGCAGCAAACCGCCGGCAAAGACGCCGAAGGCAGCCGAGACATAGGCGCCGCCAACCCGCGTGCAGATGTAGCCCGCAATCACGGCGCCGATAACGATCGGAAAATAGCGCAACGGACTGCGAAACGTGATCGCGAAAGTAATCGCGGCGAGCGGCACCGCGACCCATTCGGTCCACGGCGGTATCGCCAGTTGCGGCACCGGCGGCGGCACCAGCCCGAACAAGGCGCACACCTGGGTCGCCGCAACGGTGCCGAACGCGAGCTTGAGCAGCACCGCCATCGCCCCAGCCATGCGTGCGGTGCCCGAAACAAGATCCTGACTTGAGAGTTCGCGCACAGCGGCGGTCAGGCTCATGCCCGGCAACAGGATGATCAAACTCGCGACAACCACGGAGCGTACCTGGATCGGCACGAGATAGACCGCCACCAAGGTTGCGATGATCGTTGCCAACAGTGCCGAAATCGCCTCGAACGCCGCTGCAATATTGGGTCGCTTGCTCGCGGCGAACGCGGTGATGCCGGTCGCCAGACCAATGCACCCAGCCGTTGCCACGCCTGCCCAACCGGTCAGAAGGATCGCCGCCACACAGGCCGAGGCAACGGCGTAGGCACTCAGGGTGATACCGGTAGCCAGCTTGGTCGGTTTCAGCGTGCCGACTTCGCGCAAGCGACGGCGGCCCTCTTCGAGATCGAGTGTGCCGTTGATCACCTGATCGGCGACCTCATCGACCAGGCACAGGCTCTTGAGATTGACCTCGCCCGGCGGCAGACGCAGCACCTGGGTCAGTTCGGCCAAGCCATTCACACCGTCATCCAATTGCGAAAACGACATGATGATCGAGGTCGGCGTCGACAGCGGATCGCAGTTCAAACCGAGGCGCTTGGAAACCAGGATGATCGCGGCCTCCAGACGCGGCGCGGCAGTGCCATATTCATGCAGGCGCCGCGCCAGTTCGACGACGAACTCGACGCGGGTGGTCAGTGGAGCGGTGGTCATTGGGGCAATCCAGGCGAACGCCTGCGCATTATGAAGGGTTGGCACGAACCTGACTGCATTCTTCGAGTCGCTTCGATCGCAACGGACAGGCGGCATTCAATAGCCGCGCGGCGCTTTGCTGATAATCTTGCCGCATGAGCGAAAAAGGCCACGCACAATTTGCCACGGATGGCAGCCGAATCGTCGTCAACGGTGACTGGACGCTCGAATACATCACCGACCTTGCCGCGCTTTGCGCTCAGTTGCAGCGGAACACCAGCGCCAATGCACGCATCGATGCGCGCGAGCTCGGCCGCATCGACACTGCGGGCGCAAGCTACCTGCTTGAGCTGGCGGGCGAGGATCCCGCGCGCATCGATGTGAGCAGCGAGGCGACGCGCAAGCTGATTGCCGCCGTGTCGAAGGCCGAGAATGCACCATCGGCCAAACCAAGACGCAAGGATCGCGGCTTCGTCGCCAGCGTCGCCAATGTCGGCAAGGCGCTCGAAGATTTCCGCGCGAACGCGACGGCCCTCGTCGGCTTCATCGGCCTGATCCTTTCCGCGTTCGCGCGCAGCGTTTTGCTGCCGCGGCGCTGGCGCCTGACATCGACCATCTCGCATATTGAGCAGACCGGCCTCAACGCGCTGCCGATTGTGGCCTTGCTTTGTTTCCTGGTCGGCGCCGTGGTCGCGTTTCTCGGCGCGACCGTGCTCAAGGAATTTGGCGCGAGTATCTACACGGTCGAACTGGTCGGCTATTCGTTCCTGCGCGAGTTCGGTGTGTTGCTGACAGCGATCATGGTCGCCGGTCGCTCGGGCAGCGCATTCACCGCTCAGATTGGCTCGATGAAGGCGCGCGAGGAAGTCGATGCGATCCGCACCCTCGGCCTCGAACCGGTCGATGTGCTGGTCATGCCGCGCGTGCTCGCCCTGCTGATCTCAATGCCGATTCTCACCCTCGTCGGCATGCTCGCCGGCATCGCGGGCGGTGCGGCGGTCTGTGTGCTCACACTCGATGTCTCGCCATTGATGTTCATCACCCGGCTGCACGAGACAACCACGGTGCGCCATTTCTGGGTCGGCATGAGCAAGGCGCCGATCTTCGCCTTCCTGATCGCCGCGATTGGCTGCCTCGAAGGGTTCAAGGTCGAGGGCAGTGCCGAATCAGTCGGCTCGCACACCACATCGAGTGTCGTCCAATCGATCTTTGTCGTCATCCTGATCGATGCAATCGCGGCCATCTTCTTCATGGAGATCAACCAGTGAGCGACGAGGAGCCGGTTATCCGTATCCGCGGTCTGCGCAACCAGTTCGGCGATCAGGTCGTGCATGAGAACCTTGATCTCGACGTCTGGCGCGGCGAGATCATCGGCGTGGTCGGCGGATCGGGGTCGGGCAAATCCGTGCTGCTGCGATCGATCATCGGACTGGGCCATCCCGCCGCGGGCAGCATCCGCTTGTTCGGCGAAGAAGTCTCGACGATGAGCGACACCAAGCGCGCCTTGATTGATCGTCGATGCGGCGTGTTGTTCCAGAATGGTGCGTTGTTCTCGTCGCTGACCGTTGCCGAAAATGTGGCGGTCGCGCTGACCGAGCATCACGATATCGATCCGGCCATCGTCCATCGCCTTGCCCTGCTGAAGATCGCCCTGGCTGGCTTGCCGCTCGACTCCGCAGACAAGTTTCCATCCCAGCTCTCGGGCGGCATGGTCAAGCGCGCTGCGCTTGCCCGCGCCCTCGCACTCGATCCGGACATCCTGTTTCTCGATGAGCCAACCGCAGGTCTCGATCCGATTGGCGCAGCGGCCTTTGATCAATTGATCCTGACCCTGCGCGACAGCCTGGGCCTGACGGTTTTCCTCATCACCCACGATCTTGATACTTTGTACACCATTTGCGATCGCGTCGCTGTACTCGCAAAAAAGCGCATTCTCGTTGCCGACTCCCTTGATGTCGTCGAAAAAGTCGACGAGCCCTGGATCCAGGAGTACTTCCAGGGTCCACGCGGCCGCGCGGCGCAACGCGCAACCGCCAACAATTCCCCCCATTCCACCGCAGGCCGTTGACTATGGAAACCCGCGCTCATCATGTCCTCATCGGCACGTTCGCGATTCTCGCCTTCGCGCTCGGCCTCGGCTTCGTGCTGTGGCTGTCAAAGACCAGTGCCGATCGTGAATTCGGCTTCTACGATGTGGTTTTCACCGAAGCGGTCACGGGTCTCTCCAAGGGCGGACTCGTGCAGTACAACGGCATCAAGGTCGGCGAGGTGACCCAGCTCAAACTCGCCCCGGATGATCCGCGCAAGGTCATCGCCCGCATCCGCCTCGACAGTGATACCCCGGTCAAGGCAGATACCGAGGCGAAGCTCGGCCTGCTCGGCGTCACCGGCACCGCCTTCATCCAGCTCAGCGGCGGATCACCCAAAAGCAAACCATTGCTGCCAACCGAAGCACAGCCGATTCCGGTCATCCGCGCCACCGAATCGGCCTTGTCGAAACTCATGTCATCGGGTGAGGACATTGTCACCAGTGTCAATGAGTCGTTGCTGCGCGTCGGCCAGTTGCTGTCGAAGGAAAATGTGGATCATGTTTCGGCGACGCTTGAGCACTTCGATTCGATCGCCTCGACGATTGCCGAGCAGCGTGGCGACATGGCCAAGGCGCTGACCCAGCTTGCCGATGCCAGTGGCGAACTGAAGTCCACACTGGTGACCCTGAATACGATGGCCAGCACGACCAATGAATTGATCAACAACGATGTGCGCAAGGTCATGGAATCGACCGACAAGGCGATCAACTCGATCGAGCGCGTCGCCGGATCCGCCGATCGCATGCTCGACGAGAATCAGGCAGCGATCGCCAATTTCAGTGATCAGGGCCTGCGTCAGATCGGCCCAACCCTGCTTGATCTGCGCGAAACCCTTCGCTCGTTCAAGCAACTCAGCGATCAGCTTGGCAGTTCGAACACCCTGTTGCTCGGACGCGACCAACCCAAGGAGTACCAGCCGAAATGAATCGCAGCAGTCGAGTTTT
>JBDSPX010000091.1:0-7942 GCA_039930065.1 Dokdonella sp. | reverse complement strand
CACCGAACAGTTTTTCATTGAGTTCCTGGCCGAGGACAATGACGCGCTCATGACTCTGATCCTGATCACGGTTCCATGCAGCGCCATACTTGAACGGCGGCTCGAACATGCTGAAGAAATCCATATAGGTCACCCGCCCAAGCGATCGAAACGGCTTGAGATCCTTGTTCTCGGGCTGGATCGGAACAGCCAGTTTGAACATCGCCGTCTGCTTGTCGGCTTTGCCCGCCTCCATCAACGCAACTGCATCCCGATAGGTCACCTGGTCGGGCGGCCTGCCATTTTCATAGAAGCTGTCATCAGCACTCCAGCTGTCCAACTGCACATAATGCAACTTGTCGCTTTTCCATGGGATCGGATCACTTCCCATCAAGTGCATGACGGTCAACGTGGTCATGCTCGCGGCAATTCCGAGGCCGATACCGATAACCATCAACGCAGTCAGGATCGGATTGCGACGAAGACTGCGTAGCCCGAGTTGTAGATAGTAGGTGAACATGGCTTGACGTCCGGGAGTCGAGAATGGGGAATGGGGAATCGGTAAGAGCGAAACGCGAAGCGGCTGGCGGTAATGAAAGGGATTGAGGAAAATGCGGATCAGTCCGTTACACCCACAGCTTTCCCATTCTCGATTCTCGATTCCCTATTCCCGTCGCTTTTAGCAACCTCACGCAAACGCGGTACGTCGTCGAAATCGGTAACCTGGCCGTCGATGACGTGGACGTTGCGATGGGCGCGTGCGGCGAGTTCGGGATCATGGGTGACCATGACGATGGTGGTGCCTTGGCGATTCACTTCTTCGAGCAGTTCCATGACGCCGCGCGCCATCAGCGAATCGAGGTTGCCGGTCGGCTCATCGGCCATCAACAAACGCAGCGATCCAGCCAGGGCGCGCGCAATCGCGACGCGCTGCTGCTGACCACCAGAAAGCTCGGATGGATAGTGCTTCATGCGCGAGGACAGGCCGACCCGACTCAATGATTCCTCGATGCGCTTCTTGCGATCCGCCGCGGCAAATCCGCGATAGCGCAATGGCACGTCGACATTGTCGAATAGATTCAGATCGGGGATCAGATTGAAACTCTGAAAGATGAAACCGATCTTTTCATTGCGCAACTTCGAGCGTGCGTTGTCATTGAGACCACGCACATCGACGCCATCCAGCCAATACTCACCGCCACTGAATTCTTCGAGCAAGCCGGCAATATTGAGAAAGGTCGTCTTGCCCGAACCAGACGGCCCGGTCACCGCAACAAATTCGCCCTCCCGCACATGGATTGAAAAATCACGCAGCGCATGCGTCTCGATCAGATGAGTGCGGTAGACCATCTGCAGGTGGGTCATTTTTAACATCGGCGGTGCCTCTGTTTGGGAATGGGGAATAGGGAATCGAGAATGGGGAAGAGCGAAAACGGAAGTGCTTGGCGAGATCTCGCTCTACCAATTCCCGATTCTCCATTCCCTATTCCCGTCAATTCAAAGCCACTCGTTGCGCACCATTGAATTGATCGGTGCCCGAGATGACGATTTGGTCGCCTTCCTTGACGCCGGAAATGATCTCGACGGAATTCAGACTGGTCGCGCCGACTTCGATCGGCGTGCGCATGGCGACGCCATCGCGGACCACGTAAGCGACGCGACCAGCGCCGCTATCGACAAACGGACCACGCTCGACCATCAATACATTCGGATGCTCATCCATCAGGATGCGTGTGGTCAGGCGCTGGTTCTGGCGCAGTCCGGCCGGCTTCTTGTCACCGAAACGGATGCGTCCACTGACCTGTCCATCAACCACTTGCGGCGAGACTGCGCTGATCGTCCCGGCATAGTTGCCCGAGCTGTCGCGGATTTCGGCGGCCATGCCAATGCTCAAATCGTGAGCGAACACTTCGGGCACCTTGACCTCGATTTCGAGCGCGCTGAGATCCACCACGGTGAGGATGGGCGCATTTGCAGCGACGTTCGCCCGCTGCTCTACAATCAACTGGCCGACCTGCCCGTCCACCGGCGAGCGCACTTTGAGCTCCTCCACCTGACGCTGCAAATCTTCGGCAAACAAGCGTTGGCGATCGAGTGCAAGTCGTTTGCTCTTGAGTTCAAAGGCCAGGCTTTCGACATCGAGCTTCATGTCAGCCTCGGCATTCGCGACCGTGATATCGGACTTGGCCAGTGCATCCTTGGTGCGCAGCAAATCCATTTCCGACATTGCACCAGCATCGTAGGCGCGCTGTGTGCGCTCGACTTCACGCTTGGCCGTTTGTCGATCGATCATTGCCTGATCGAGCAACTTCTTCGCCGCGAGCTGCTGCTTGCGATGATCAAGGCTGGCGCGCTGCACATCGATTTCGAGGCTTTCGCGAGTGGCCTGCTCCTGCTGCAATCGATTGCTCAGCTCGGGGCTGACCACTTCAGCGAGCACCTCGTCCCTGGTTACCTTGTCGCCCGCATTGACCTTGAGCGTGACCGTGCCAGCGCTGGCAGCGTAAAGGGTCGGACTGACTGCCGCGACGACACTGCCCTGAACCGAGACATCGCGGGTCAGCGTGCCGCGTTTGACTTCAGCAATGCGCAGGCGGCTCATGCTGGCTGAGGAATCCGACGAAAACAGACGAGCCGCAGTCGGAACGATCAGCACCAGCAGCACAACCAGTACGGCAACGCCTGCGCCGATCTTGATCCAGCGCTTTCCGCGCTGCGGCTCCTGCGTCATTCGCCGATCTTGCGCCGAGGTGTCGCGAATCATCCAGATCTCCACGGGTGGCTCCCAATGGCCTCCCCCAAGATCCTTTCAGCAATCGCCGTGCCAACCTATAAATCATTGATACACAAGAGATTAAACGCCGACTTGTTGAGGCCGGACAGTGTCCGCAATGAGCCCGCGGACAGACCCGGACAGCGCAGCGCGACGTACTCGCGCTGCGCTGGATTTTAGTCTGGCCGACGTTGGAAGCGCGCCGTGACCAGAACCAGCAGCAAGCTCAACAGCGCCCAAAGCGTCAGGCTTCCGAGCGGCAGCGCGACGGCCTCTTGAGGAAGCGGATGGCCCTTGGAATCTGCTTCGAGCTGCGCATTCACATCGGCGTCCCCACGAGCTGCGTGAGTGGAATCGGATCCAGCAGGGCCTGCAATGGCGGCAGCTTGCCAAGCGTTGTCAATTGATCGCTTGTCGGAATCAACGTCGGAGATTGCCGTTGCGATTTCAAAACCGTTGGCGAAAATCAGGTCGCTGGCGAGTACCGCGTTGCTTTCGATCAAGCCTTGCATGACGTAGCGCGGCGGCAGCGTGCCGATATTCTGGAAAGTTCCAGTTGTCGTGTTGACCTCGTAGATCGACAGATCCGTTGTGTTGAGCATTCGAGCAACCACCCGCAGCAGGTTGCCCTGGGCAGCACCGATTCCGGTCAACATGGCACAGCAGTTCGCGATGCCTGCGCCGATCGGTGCAATCGAGCCATCAGCGGCAATGCTGCCTACAAACTGCGTACCAGTATCGTTATAGATGGCCGAAAACTGTGTGCCGCTAGTTGAGTACAGCAGATCCGGCGCATGTGCGAGAACCGCATTGGAAATCAAGGCACCGGTAGCCGTATTGATCACGAACAAGCGAAGGCTCGCATCATTGGCTATCGATTTAAGGCGACCAACAAAGGCAATCCGTGTCGCATCCGCGGACAGCGCCGCGACACCAACCCGGATCGCGCAGCAGTCGACGAGAATCGGAGCACCCACATCGACGACCGCACCCGCATTGGATATCGTCGTCAGCCGCAACCCTGCACCCGCGTCACTCAACGCATACAGGGTTGAGGTGGATTCACGGCGCAGAATCGCAGCAACGCGTTCCGCAGGCGGCAAGCTCACGCTGATCGCGGCGCCTGAGGTCAGGCTGATCCTGTGCAGACGCCAAACGGCCGAATCGGGGGTCACGAAATACACGGTTTGCGATGCTTGATCCGCAGCAACCAGGTTGCCGTTGACCCGACAACAACTCGACAAGGCCACTTGTGCATTATTGGTGATCGACGCGTCGACCGTCGACACTCGCACGAGCGACTCGCTCGACATATTGCGATCGTAGGCGATCCCGTAAAGGGTCGCTTCGGCCGAGAGCGGAATCATGGCCAGCGCGAGCAGTAACAGGCGCGTGCGGAAACGGGATCCTCGATTTTTCATGATCCTCATCTCCGCCTCAGTGACCGGAGGTCGATGTTTCGCTGCTCGATGCACGCCCGGCCATGGTTCTTTCCAGCCTCTCCAAGCGCGCCTCGAGCGCTTCGATCTTGGCGTCGCGCACAGCTACCTCGCGCTGCAAGGCCTGAGTTGCCGCGAGTGCGACACCGGCGACATCACTCGGCGCGAGATGGCGCTCACTGGTTCCGAATCCAAACGTGGCGTAGAAATCCTCGGCGACCGGCCCGATATGGCGATCTCCCGAACCGCTGCGCAGATAGTTCCAGGTCCAGATCGGCAACCGGGCCAATTGGTCGAGCACGCCATCCGCGGCGACCGCAACGAAATTGGTCTTTGATGTCCTACTGGAAAGCTGGGTCAGGGTGCCGGCGATGTAGGCATCGCCGTTGACATCGAGTTTTGCACTGGGGCTGGCCGTGCCGATGCCAACGTTGCCCGACGCGGCAATATCAATTGCACTTGTCGGCGCACCCGGCCGGATTCGGAACGGCAGCCTGGATCCGCCAGTAACGTCGCGAATGAAGAAATTGGCTTCGTTGCCAGCCATATCCCAGGTCTGCGCGGTGAATCCGCCGGCATTCGTTTGTTCGAGGCGAATCCCCGGCGAGTCAACAGTGCTGATCTGCAGATCGAGCACCGGCGTCGAAGTGCGCAGACCGATTTTTCCCGAGCTGGCGAGATACAAAGCGTTCGATGGCGCGCTTCCTACCACCGTGAATGGAATCGTGCTGGCGGTAATATCTTCGATCGAGAAACGGTTCAAGCCGCCACTGGCCGAATCATTCGCAGTCAGCTGCCAATCGGTGGCCGCGAAGCCGACGCCCATCGAGGTATCGTCGAATTTGATGCGCAAATTGTTTTCTTTCAAGCGCAGCGTATCGAAACCAAAGTTTTCGTTATTTATACAATCAAGTCCGATACAGGCTGCGCCTTGCACGATCAGGTCATCCGCAATCACCTGGTCATTCGGACTGACGGAACTCTTTCCTCGTGGTGCCAGCTTCAATTCCGTGACCGCAGGGTCGACAATATTTCCGTTAGCAACAAGAAAACTGCCGGAGACCGAATCGAGCGACTCGGGAAGCCCCGCGGGTGCGTCGGTCGAACCCGCAGCGCGCGCGGCTACGGCGACTTTCCGGGCAGCTTCGCTCAACGATTGCCCGAAACTGACTTCGTAGTTCCATGCGCCGTCGACAGCACCCGCACCGAGCAGTCCGTGGATATCGATCGAAGCGGCATCCGCCGCACGCGCGTACTGATGCTCGCTGATGCTGCCATCGGGGGAAACCACCCGGATCATCGCAGAGCTCGCTCGCGCAGGAACATCGACGCGGATGCGCTCTGCCGCATTGGCGGATGCCACGCAAACGAACAGGATCAGTGAAGCGGCGCTAATACGTTTTGTGTACGACATGGAACCCCCTTTCAAAACATTTTGATGACGACTGACGTGGCTGCGCGGCATCTCAACGAGTGACGGCACAGCGATACCAGACGGAATAACCCCGGCCCGATTGTGCTTGGATCCGGCGCCGACCGCCACCTTGAGCAAATCAAGCAAACAGGCACGTGGCACCGGCCAACAGCAATCGGCCCGTCAAGCGTTCGCGCTTTGCTATGATCGGGCGGCACGAGGGCAGGGGAAATGGGCGACCGCTTCCAGGATATTCCTGGTTACGAGATGATCAGCGAGCTTGGCGAGGGCGGCATGGCGACCGTTTACCTCGCTATTCAGCATTCGCTGGATCGCAAGGTCGCGATCAAGGTCATGCGTCGCGAGCTGCGCGTGAGCAGTGGGCCGATGCCGGAATTCGAGCGGCGTTTCCTGCTCGAAGGCCGCACGATGGCCAAGCTGCCGCATCGAAACATCGTCGCCGTCTTTGACATCGTCACGCGCGACGACATCGCCTACATCTCGATGGAATTGCTCGAAGGCGGCACGCTCGCCGAGCGCATGCGCAGTGGACTGTCGCTGGGCGAGGCGATCGGCGTCATCGTGCAGCTTGCCAATGGTCTCGAATACGCACACAAGAACGGCGTCATTCATCGCGATCTGAAACCGTCGAACGTGATGTTCCGCGATCCCGGCACACCGGTCTTGACCGATTTCGGCATCGCCAAGCAATCCGACGTGCTCGCCTCGCGGATTACCCAGACTGGCCTGGTTCTCGGCACGCCGACCTACATGAGTCCCGAGCAGGCCAGCGGCCGCGACATTGATGGCCGTGCCGATCAGTACGCGCTCGGCATCCTGTTCTACGAAATGCTGACCGGATCGCCGCCGTTCACCGGCGACAACCCGATGGCGGTGCTGATGGGCCACGCCCTGCAGCCGCCCCCTCCATTGCCAGACGACTTGCGCCCGCTGCAACCTATCTTCGATCGCATGCTGGCCAAGGAGCCCAACGACCGTTTTGCCAACCTGCAGGATTTCGTCAAGGCGCTGCGCGGACTCGTGGTCGGCAACGACGCGCTGGTCAAGCAGCTCGGCGCGATCACCACGGCGAGTACGTCGGAGCGGCTGCGCGCACTCGGTTTCTCGGGCGAATACACCGGTGGCGACAGCGGCTTTGCCCTCGATCTGTTGCGCATGCCACAGACCGATCCCTCGATCAGGCAGCACACGAATCCGTCAATGGTCGTCAAAGCGATGCAGCGGCCGCGGCTGCTCGCGCTTGTCGCCGCCGGACTTGGTGCGCTCATTCTTGGTCTCGTTCTGTGGGCCGCGTTCAAACCACGCACCTTGAGCCAGGATGACCAATACCTCGTGCGCACTCTGCTGCGCGAAGCCGATCGCATGGTCGCCCATGGCGATCTGCTCGCACCACCCGGGGCGAACGCGTTCGAGGATCTGCAAAAGGTTCTGCAGAAAGATCCGGTGAATGAACACGGTCTCGAATTGCTCGGTCAAATCGCCGGTCTGCTGCGAGCCGATGCGGAGAAATCGCTGGCCGCCGGTGAGTTCGATGCCGCCAGCGAAAAGGCCAACCAGGCCTTGCTGGTCGCCCCGGATGATGGAGACGTGCAGGCGTTGGTCAAACGCATTGCAGCGGAGCAAGAGCAGCGCGTTGTCGCTGATCAGGTCAAAGCGTTGCTGGCGAAAGCGGCCGACGCGGAAAAGCGCAATCAGCGCAGCGGACCGGATGGTGCCTATGCCCTGCTCCGCAAGGCGCTGAGTCTTTCGCCGCTGGACAAACAGGTTCAGGGCAAGCTCAAGGCGCTCACCGATGCGGAATTCGCGCGCGTTCGCGAACTCCTGAAATCCGGCAAAGCGAGCGATGCTGAAGTCGCCTTGACCCGCATGAGTGCGGAGTTTGGGGCGGACCCCGCGTTCACTGCACTGCGCCAGGAAGTGGCCCAGGTTCAGCAGGCCACATCGAATGCGCGTCGCATCGACGAACTGCTCGGCAAGGCCGAAACCGCGCTTGCCGCCAATCATGTCAGCGAACCGGCCGGCAACAATGCCTTCGAGTGGTTTGAGCAGGCGCGTCAGATCAATAGCGACAACGTCGCCGTCGCCAGCTTCAAGCAAAAACTCGCAACAAAGATTCTGGCCGATGCCAAATCCGCTCAATCCCGCAGCGATATTCCAACAGCGCTTGATCGCGCCGAACTGGCCTTGCGTGTCGATGCCGATCTGAGCGCAGCAGCGGCCATCCGCGACAGCGCGCAACAGGCTTTGGGCTCAAAACGGGCGGCCATCGCCTCAAAGTTGAATCTGGCACGCGCCTCGATCGCCTCAGGCCGCTTG
>JBDSPX010000090.1:0-3771 GCA_039930065.1 Dokdonella sp. | reverse complement strand
GACGCGCTTGAACGTACGGAAGACCATGACGTGGCCAACGAATTCAGGCGGCAGTTCAACCTTGGAGTCGCGCGGATGGAAGAACGCGCGCGATTTGCCTTCCGGGTAGTCGGTGGCGTCCTGAACGACTTCGCCATCCTTGTAAACCGAGTAGGTCGTGCCGTTGTCGACGCCATCTTCGGCACCGCGCGACATCGCAATGACCTGCAAGGGTCCGACCGCAGCCAATGCGTCGGTGAACGCGATGACGCGCATGTTGTCGGGTGCATGCGCTGGCGGATGCGGGACGAACTGATCATCGTAGGGTTTCGGGTCGAGAGGCAGGATGAAATCGCCCTCGCGAACCTCAAAATCCGAATACGTCACGAGCCCTGAGCTGGTGCTGCCGGTGCGCGTGATTTCGACCTTGCCGAACTCAAGCACCTCGTATCCGAGAAAGCGCACCCGACCCTTGAACGACCATTCGTGCGGACCATGGCGCCAGAGCAAGTTCTTGCGGCCATCGCGACCATCGCGCTCCTGGCGATACGTTTCACGGACTTCCTTGCCCTTTTTCGGCGGCATGTCGTAGTAACGACCCATCGGCCGCACGATCGCGTACTCCCCACCAACCTGCGCGTCGAGACCGCGAATATAGACCAGCTGCCCGGAGGTACCTCGCAAGCGGTTCTCCTCGATCGCGACGATATGCGGTGCGTTGCGGATCGCATCCTCATCGACTACGCGGGTGTTCTTGAGGAATTGTTTGACCGCCGACAACGGGATCGGCTTCACCGCGTTGTCGAGCGAGGTCTCGCGGATGTGCGGTCCGATCGAGCCATCGCCATGGCTGACGCCATCGCCGGACAGGACCAGTTCGTCACCCGGATAGATCAGGTGTGGATTGCGCACCTTGCCATTCAGTTGCCAGATCTCGGGCCAGTGCCACGGCTTGATCAGGAACTTGGCGGAAATGCTCCACAACGTATCGCCTTTCTTGACGATGTAATGCTGTGGTGCGTTCTCGGTCCACTGCTGCGCGGCAAACACGGAAACCGTGAGCAGAAGTCCGGCTGAAATCGAAAGTAGTTTTTTAAGCATGGCTGCCAATTACCTGATTCCCCTACGGCTTTGCGAGTGTATAGCAAACTTTCGGGAGAGCAAATGACCGCTCGCTGGAAACCTGAACCTCGTCGCAAAGTGGCCTTGGCCCAGGAACATCGATCTTTCGCGTCAAAAGTTGACAGTCAACCAGGAAATTGCCTGAACGCGGCCCCTTGCGGATCGCCTGTCGACACTGAAACGCGTAGACTTTTCAAGCCCATAACGGCTTGTTTGTGTTCCGGATTGCCCCCAGTTGGCGGCTATCGGTGCAGTCAGGCCCCGCGAATCCGGATCCAAAACCATGAACCTGCTTCCCATTCTCGAATTCCCTGATCCGCGTTTGCGCACCAAGGCGCAACCGGTAACCACGTTTGACCCGGCTCTGAAAAAGCTGGCCGAGGACATGCTCGACACCATGTATGACGCACCGGGCATTGGTCTGGCCGCCTCCCAGGTCGATCGTCATATCCAGATGCTCGTGCTTGACGTGTCCGAGGAAAAGAATGCGCCGATGATCATCGTCAATCCGCGCATCCTCGAGCGCGAGGGCACCGAGACCTGCCAGGAAGGGTGCCTCTCGGTGCCAGGAATCTTCGCTGATGTCGAGCGCGCGGAACGCATCCGTCTGGCTGCCCAGGACGTCCACGGCAAGCCGATCGAATTGGAAGCCGATGGATTGCTCGCCGTCTGCATCCAGCATGAAATGGATCACCTGATCGGCAAATTGTTCGTCGACTACCTGTCGCCGCTCAAACGCGACATGGTGCGCAAGAAACTCGAAAAGCAGCGCCGTCATGCGGAACCCACCACCGCCGCAAGCGCCTGATCCATGTCGACGCGTCTACGCCTGGTGTTCGCGGGAACGCCGGATTTTGCCGTGCCGTCCCTGCGCGCCTGCGTGGCAGCGGACGTGGATGTCGTGGCGGTCTATACCCAGCCCGATCGGCCCGCGGGTCGCGGTCGCAAGCTGACGCCGAGTTCGGTCAAGCAGGCAGCGCTGCTCGCCGATATCGAAGTGCGTCAACCCGAATCGTTTCGAAGCCTTGATGTGCGCCGCGAACTGGCGTCATTTGCACCGGATTTGATGGTTGTGGTCGCTTACGGATTGATCCTGTCGCGCTCGGTACTGGCGCTCCCTCGTCTGGGTTGCTGGAACGTGCATGCCTCACTGCTGCCGCGATGGCGCGGAGCCGCGCCGATCCAGCGCGCCATCCTCGCGGGCGATGCCGAAACCGGGGTTGGCCTTATGCAGATGGAAGCGGGGCTCGACACCGGACCGGTCCTGCTGGAGCGCCGCGTGTCGATCGGAACTGACGACACCGGCGGTACGTTGCACGATAGGTTGGCCGCTCTCGGGGCTGAGCTGCTTGCTGATGGTTTGTCGCAATTGATCGCAGGCCGTATGCCCACGCCTGTCGCGCAATTGGATGCCGGGGTCGAATATGCCCACAAGCTCGACAAGACCGAGGCGCGATTGGACTGGAACGCAACGGCGATTGAACTTGCGCGCAAGGTGCGCGCCTTCGATCCCTGGCCGGTTGCCGAAACCGAATTGGCTGGAGAGCGCTTGCGCATCTGGTCGGCGCATGCGATTGACGACGCGACTGCGACAACACCCGGCACGGTGATCGGGGTATCCGCGAGCGGACTCGATGTGGCCTGCGGCAACGGTGCACTGCGCATTGTCGAGATCCAGCGCGACGGCGGTCGTCGCATGCACGTGCGCGACTGGCTCAATGCGCGCCCGACATTGGCCGAAAGTCTGATCGGAAAATCCGCTTGAGCGGCGCTGGTGACAATAGTGGGGCGGCCATCCGCGCCGATGCTGCGCGCATCCTCGCACGGGTCGTCTTCGACGGCGTCTCGCTGCGTTCGGCGGTTGACGCACGCGCTGCGCGTAATGCTGATCCGCGCGATCGCGCCCTGCTTTCGGCGACCTTGTTCTCGGCATCGCGCTGGTGGTTGCGATTCGATGCTGTGCTTGCGCACTTGCTCGAACGTGGATTGCCCGCCAAGGCGCGAGAAATCCACTGCCTGCTCGTCGCAGGTTTCGTGCAAATCGAAATCATGGCGATGCCCGACTATGCCGTCGTCGCCGCGTGCGTCGATGCCGCACGTCTGCTCGGCCAGCCGCGCCATGCCGGTCTCGTCAATGCCGTGTTGCGTCGCTATCTGCGCGAGCGCAGCAGCTTGCTCGCCGAGGCGGATCGCAATTCGGTCAGCCTGCATGCGCACCCGCGCTGGCTGATCGATCGCATCGGCAAGGACTGGCCACGCGATGCCGAAGCGATTCTTGCTGCCAACAATCGCGAGGCGCCGTTGACCTTGCGCGTGAATCGGCGTCGCAGCAGTCGCGAGGATCTGCTGGAGAGATTCGTTGCGGCAGGTATCGAGGCGGAAATTCCCGCGCATCTTGCCGACGCGCTGGTCCTTGCCGAAAGCACCGATGTCAGCCGGCTGCCGGGATTCGCAGAGGGCTGTTTTTCGGTGCAGGACGGCGCGGCGCAGCAAGTGGTCGAATTGCTCGATGTGGCCGACGGCCAGCGGGTTCTCGATGCCTGTGCCGCGCCGGGTGGCAAGGCTGCGCATGTGTTGGAACGTGTTGACGTGGAACTGACTGCGCTCGATTCCGAGGCCGCACGCTTGCCGCGCCTGCGTGAGAATCTGAGCCGTCTGGGCCTGAGTGCG
>JBDSPX010000089.1:0-6795 GCA_039930065.1 Dokdonella sp. | reverse complement strand
GGTCAGCACGCCATCGACATCGAAGATGGCGAGCTTGATGCGGGCGGCGCGTTCGCTGATGGGTGGATTCGGCATGACTGGATTGGGCATTCGGGATTCGTTAGTGAATTCGGTTCGTCGTGGGAAGCGGCTTCAGCCGCGATGCTCCTGCTGATCAGCCCGAAAAGCATCGCAGCTAAAGCCGCTTCCTACATCACGCCGAATTCGCTGCCCATTCCCGACTCCCCATGCTGCGGCGGGAAACGGGAATAGAGCATGCGGAATACGTAAAAACAGAGCGCGGTGCGCTCTTCGCTCTGCTCGCAACCATTCCCTATTCTCGATTCCCGAATATGCCCACTCCCCCCATCAGCGAACGCGCCGCCCGCATTAAGCTCGCCATCTTCGATATTGATGGCGTGCTTACCGATGGCCGCCTCTGGTATTCGGAAGATGGCCACGAGCTGAAATCCTTCCACGTGCATGATGGGCTGGGGCTCAAACGGCTGCGCGCCAATGGCATCGAGGTCGCCATCATCACCGCGCGGATAAGTCATCTCGTTGCCAAACGCATGGCGGATCTCGGCGTCGTGCATGTCTACCAGGGCCAGGAAGACAAGCGCGCCTGCTTCGATCAGCTGCTGCACGCGCTGCAGCTGCAAGCGGATCAATGCTCCTACACCGGCGATGATCTGCCCGACCTTTGCGTGATGTCGCAAGTCGGCCTCGCCATCGCTGTGGCCAATGCACATCCGTCGGTGCACAAACTTTCGCATTGGCAAACCGAACGCGAAGGTGGCGCGGGCGCCGTGCGTGAAGTCTGCGATCTGCTGCTGGCCGCGCAAGGCAAGGCCGACGACGAGCTGGCTTTGCATCTCGGCAAGCGCTGAGTGCCTTTTCCGATGATTCCCTGTTTTCCACCGCGACCCACGTCAGGCTTTGTCCCATGCTGATGGATCGGCGATTTGTCCTGACTGTGCTGAGCCTGGCCGGCATCGCCGCGCTCACCCAGACGCTGCTTTGGCTGACCCGACCGCCGCCGTTGGAGCCGACCTTCAATGGTCCGCCGCGCTCCGGTTACACACTTGACAATTTCACAATGAACGCGCTCGATGAGAACGGCAAACTGAGCTTCACGGTGAGTGGCCCACGTCTCACCCGGCATGGTGGGGATGGCTCGATCTTTGTGTCGACACCGGACTATGTCATCGTCGACAAGGACGGCAACCCATGGTTCGGTGATTCGGATTCCGCCTGGGTCAACAAGGATGGGTCGACGATGAAGCTGGAAGGCAACGTGAAAATGCAACGCCAAGCCTCAACCGACGTCAAGGAAGCGATGATCACCACGTCCGACCTCACCGCCCATCCACGCGACAAGACGATCGAGACCGCTGCACCGGCGCGGATCACCCAGCCGGGCTCTATACTGCGCGGCACTGGCCTGCGTGGCGATCTCAACAGCAAAGTCCTGGAGCTGCTATCCGATGTGCACAACACGTTTGAACCCACCAAGCGCAAGCCCTGACCTGAAATCCGGCGCGCGTGCGCTCTTTGTCATCTGCGGACTGTTCACATTGAGTGCCGCGCATGCACTGAGCAATGATCGCGACAAGGATCTCGAAGTCCGCGCGAGCTACAACAAGATGGTCACGACCAAACCCTCGTTCGCCTTGTTCAAGGACAACGTTCGCATCGAACAAGGTTCGCTCAAGGCCAGTGGCAATGAAGCGCGTGTCTACGAAGGCGAAGGGGATGCCGATGCCGGGCGGCGCATCGTGCTGACTGGCGCACCCGCGCATCTCGAACAGATGCAGGACAACAATGGCGGCCTGATGACGGCGCGCGCCGCACAGATCGATTACAGCGACGATACGCACGTCGCCATCCTGACCGGCGATGTCGTCGTCGTGCAGCCGGGCAAATCCGAATTTCGCGGCCAGCGCATGACCTACAACACCGAGACCGGCGCGATGGAGGGCGGCAGCCAGGCGCCGGGCAGCGAAATCCACATGACCTTCAAGCCAAAACCCAAGTCAGCGAGCAAGCCGGCAGCGGACGCGAAGCCCTGATGCTGCACGCGGCAAACCTGCGCAAGTCCTACGGCGCACGCAGTGTCGTACGCGATTTCGGTTTTTCGCTACGCCAGGGTGAAATCGTCGGTCTGCTCGGTCCGAACGGCGCCGGCAAAACCACCTGCTTCTACATGATCGTCGGTCTGGTTGCTTCCGATTCGGGCAGCATCCGCCTTGATGACCGCACCATCACGAGCATGCCGATGCACGAACGCGCTCGCCTCGGCGTAGGCTATCTGCCACAGGAGCCATCGGTGTTCCGTCGCCTGAGCGTGGCCGACAACATCATGGCGATACTGGAGCTGCGTCCGGATCTCGATGCCAAAGGCCGCGCGAGCGAGTTGGAGCATCTGCTCGATGATCTGCAGATCAGCCACATTGCGGCGAGCAAGGGTGTCAGCCTTTCCGGGGGCGAGCGTCGACGCGTGGAAATCACCCGCGCGCTTGCCGCGAAGCCACGATTCCTGCTCCTCGACGAACCGTTCGCCGGCATCGATCCGATTTCCGTGGTCGATATCCAGCGCATCGTGCGCCATCTCAAAGCGCGCAACATCGGCATCCTGATCACCGACCACAACGTTCGTGAGACGCTCGGAATTTGCGACCGTGCCTACATCATGAACGAGGGTGCGGTGCTGACGCAGGGCACGCCAGCCGAAGTTCTCGCAAACGAGAAGGTGCGCGAGGTCTATCTCGGCAGCGAATTCCGCATGTAGGTTCTCGCGGGCGCTTTGACGCGTCGGCCTAGGGCTTTGCTCATCAGACAATCATCGCGATTGTCGATTTGCCAAACATCGAGAAGCTCTCAAGCCGATTGAAAATTTCGCGGCGAGGTATCGGTCGGAGAGTGGACTGCAATCGCGCGATCGTCAAGATCTGCCCCTTTCGCACAATTGGCGCTAAGCTTGCATAAGACCGAATGGTGACCAACAAACGGGCATGAAACCCGCTCTTCAACTTCGCGTTCAAGCAACGCTTGCGCTGACACCGCAACTTCAGCAGGCAATCAAGCTGCTGCAATTGTCGAGCATCGAGCTTGAGGCTGAACTCAATCTCGCGCTGGAATCCAATCCCCTGCTCGACATTGACGAAAGCGAACCCGAGGAAGAAGAGGTGGCGGAGTTCGTCCCGCCTGAGCACACCGTCAGTGCTCCCGTCGAATCCAGCGATAGCAACAGCGCGGATTCCATCGACAACACGCCTGATTTCGACGACCTCCCACTGGATCTTGGCGAAGACCGTCGCGACCACCGCGTCAACGGCAGCGATGACGAGGGCATGGAATCGCAGGACGCGGCATCGGAGGACCTGCGCGACCATTTGCTCTGGCAGCTCAACCTCACTCCCCTGTCTGCACGTGATCGCGGCATTGCCACGGCCATTGTCGAGGCGGTCAACGATGACGGCTATCTGGAAGAATCCAACGCGGTTATCTGCTCCAGTCTGGCCGATCTTTTCGTGGTCGGCGAGGATCAGGTCGAGGCGGTGCGCCACCGCATCCAGCGTTTCGATCCACTCGGCGTCGCCTCGCGCAGCTTGAGTGAATGCCTCGACGTCCAGCTCGAAGCGCTCGAAGAACAGACACCGGGATTGGCCAAGGCGCGCAAGCTGGTAGCCGAATGTCTCGACGTGCTTGCCCGCAACGATCGTAGTCGGCTTTGCCAGCGATTGCGGGCCAGCGACGAAGAGCTCGATACGATCATCGAACTCGTGCGCTCGCTGAATCCGAAACCGGGTTCGGGTTATTCAAACGCGGCGCCTGAATACGTAGCGCCCGATGCTTATGCACACAAGGTTCATGGTCGCTGGCAGGTATCGCTTTCGCCGAATTGCCAGCCGCGTCTGGCGATCAACGAACACTATGCCAATCTGATCGCGCGCGCGCGTCGCGACGATGCCAACTATTTACGTGGTCAGTTGCAGGAGGCGCGCTGGCTGATCAAGAGCCTCAAGACACGTGCCGAAACCGTGCTCAAGGTAGCCCAGGCCATTGTTCATGCGCAATCGGGGTTTCTCGATTTCGGTGCCGAAGCGATGCGCCCGTTGGTGCTGCGCGATGTCGCCGAAGAAATCGAGATGCACGAATCGACCGTTTCCCGCGTGACGACGCGCAAATATCTGCACACGCCACGGGGCACATTCGAGTTCAAATATTTTTTCTCCAGCGGCGTCTCAACGGTCGATGGCGGCGCGGCTTCCGCGACCGCGATCCAGGCGATGATCCGCAAACTGATTGATGAAGAGAAAGCAGCCCGGCCGATGTCCGATCAGGCATTGGCCGTCGAACTCAACCGCCGCGGCATCAGCGTGGCACGACGTACCGTCGCAAAGTACAGGGAGGCGCTCAACATCCCATCGTCGAATGATCGCTGCCGTCTCGACTGATTGCTCATCCATTCCCGGCAATGTCGGGGAACGCCTGCTTGAAGCAACGGTCGAAGGCCACAGATTTGATTGAACAATCGGATCGTCGGAAGCCCCGGCGATTCAACCCGGGCCAGACCAATCGGCCCATCCTGGAAGGAGGTTGCCATGCAGATCACCATCAAAGGCCATCAGATCGAAGTCACGTCATCGCTTCGCGAGCATACGGAGTCGAAGATGGAACGACTGACCCGGCATTTTGACCACCTTCACGAATTGTCCATTGTCCTCGGAATAGAAAAGCTGCTGCACAAGGCCGAAGCCACAATTCACGTTTCAGGCAAGGATCTGCATGCCGATGCGGTCGCCCCTGACATGTATTCGGCCATCGATGCGCTTGCCGACAAGCTCACCGTGCAAGTGCGCAAGCACAAGGAGAAACTGACCAATCACCACAACGAAGAAGTCCGCGCGGCACGATACGAATAGCCCTCTGGCGCAATCCAGATCCGACCCGTCGAAACGGGTCGGATTTCAAGAGTCAAGCCGCTGCCATTGAGACCTCGGCTTCGATGCGGTTCCAGCGCGCTTATTCCAGACAATACCTGACAAGCCTTGGTCCAACCCACCATGAGCTGAAGCCTGCCTCTGTGGGTCGGCGCTGCGCGCTGACGCGTTTACTCCACCCCAAGCCGCAAACGTTCAATCACGGATCAAACCAACAACAACGCAGCAACGCGAGGCCAGTCGACAAAGCCCGCGGCTCACGCCGGCTTTTCGGATTGGCGCCAAGCGTTGACCCGACGAGGAACGGCGCAGCCATCACGGTGATGCGATACTTCGCATTCCGCTATGCAGAGTCCTGCGCTGTGCCCTTCCTTGATTTGCTGCCACCCGAACACGTGTGCGCGAGACTTGTCGTCGAGGGCAAGCTCCAATTGCTTGATCATGTGGCTCGCATGCTGGCCAGAGATGCTGACGAGCAGGAGGCAATTGCAGCGGCGCTGATCCAACGCGAAAAACTCGGCTCGACAGGTCTTGGTCACGGCGTGGCAATACCGCATGCGCGGATGGAAGGCATCAGCGAAGTTCGCGCAGCCTTGATTCAGCTGGCCGAGCCAATCGCCTTCGATGCCATCGATGGCCAACCGGTGGATCTGATTGCCGCAATGGTTGTGCCCGAGCACAGTCCCGAACAACACCTGCACTTGCTCGCCGAGTTGGCCGAGTTGTTTTCCAGCACAGAACTGACCACCGCAATGCGCCGCGCCTCTGACGGCAGCGCGCTGCGCGAGGAACTGGCAGAATTTGTCCGCAACAAAACCAAGAGCCCGACATGGATCGATTGACTTCGCGACAACTCTACGACGCGGTCGGCGAGCGCATGCAGTTGCGCTGGGTTGCGGGCTTGCGTGGCGAAGGCCGCGCGATCGAGCCCGGCGACAACAAATCGCGACGGCCTTCGCAGATCGGCTATCTCAACATCATCTATCCGAACAAGGTGCAGATCATCGGCACCGAAGAGCTGTCCTACCTCGACAGCCTCGATTCGCGCCAGCGCTGGGAGACGATCGAAAAGATCATGGCGTATCGCTCGATCGCGTTGCTGGTGACCAAGGATCAAGCCATCCCGGGTGATTTGCGCGATGCCGCCGAAGAATCCCATACCCCGCTTTGGAGCAGCCCCAAGCGCGGCCATGAACTGCTCACCTACCTGCAATATCACCTGGCTCGTGGCCTGGCTCGCCAGATTACCTTGCATGGCGTGTTGATGGAGGTGAACTCCATCGGCGTGCTGATCACGGGCGAAAGCGGCACCGGCAAGAGTGAGCTCGCCCTCGAACTGATCACCCGGGGTCACCGACTGGTCGCCGATGATGCGCCCGAGTTCACCTTGATTGCACCCGATGTGATTGATGGAACCTGCCCGGAAATGCTTCGCGACCTGCTCGAAGTGCGCGGGCTCGGCGTCCTCAATGTGCGCGAAATGTTCGGTCACACGGCGGTCAAACCCTCGAAATACCTGCGCCTGATCGTTCATCTTCAGCCGATGACCCAGAATGGAGCCGATGACGCGATGAAACGGCTGTATGGCGATGTCGGCTATCGCGAGGTGCTTGATGTTCCGATACCGCAAATCGTCATTCCGGTCGCTTCGGGTCGCAATATCGCGGTGCTTGCCGAGGCCGCAGTGCGCAGCCACATGTTGAAATCCAAGGGACTCGACCCGGCGCAGACCTTCGTCGACCGGCAGGCCCACCAACTGCGCCGGTTGCCGCCATGGTGAACGCATGAACGCCCGTTCTCCACGTTTGATTGTTGTCAGTGGACTATCCGGATCCGGCAAGTCGGTGGCGCTGCGCACGCTTGAGGATCT
>JBDSPX010000088.1:0-4222 GCA_039930065.1 Dokdonella sp. | reverse complement strand
TGCGGCCAGCGAGTGGCGCGGCGATAATCCGCGCCCTTCGTTGTTTTGCGGAAATCCTCCCATGCTTGATCCAGCCCTGCTGCGCGGGCAGCTCGATGTCGTCGCCCAGCGCCTCGCCACGCGCGGCTATGCGCTTGACGCCGTGGCCATCGAATCGCTCGAAACCCAGCGCAAGGCCGTCCAGGTTGAGACCCAGGAGCTGCAGAACACGCGCAACACGTGCTCCAAGGCGATTGGTATTGCGAAGAGCAAGGGCGAAGATACTGCGCCCTTGATGGCGCAAGTTGCCGGAATCGCCGATCAACTCAAGTCCAACGAAGCAAGATTGGCCGACATCCAGCAGCAACTCGCATCGATCACCTTGGGCATTCCGAACTTGCCTGATGAATCGGTGCCGTTAGGCTCGGACGAAACCGGCAATGTCGAGCAGCATCGATGGGGGACACCGCGCAGCTTCGAATTCGCGGTCAAGGATCATGTCGAACTCGGCGCGCACAAGGGCTGGCTCGATGGCGAGGTCGCCGCGAAACTTTCCGGCTCGCGCTTTACCGTGTTGCGCGGGGGCCTCGCGAGGCTGCATCGAGCACTCGCGCAATTCATGCTCGACCTACATACCGAAGAACACGGGTATCTCGAAACAAACGTCCCGCTGATCGTCAATGCTGACTCGATGCAAGGTACCGGACAGCTGCCAAAGTTCGAAGAAGATTTGTTTGCTATCGAAGTCAACGAGGCCCGACGCTATCTGATTCCAACCGCCGAAGTGCCGTTGACCAATATCGTTCGCGATACCATCAGCGACGCGGAACAGTTGCCGTTACGCATGACTGCGCACTCGTTATGCTTTCGTTCCGAAGCCGGTTCAGGTGGTCGCGACGTGCGCGGCATGATCCGCCAGCACCAGTTCGAGAAAGTCGAACTGGTCAGCATCAGCAAGCCGTCCGAAAGCGATGCCGAACACGAGCGTATGACCCGCAGCGCCGAAGTGGTGCTAGAGAAACTCGGCCTTCCGTATCGGCGCATGCTGCTATGTACGGGCGACATGGGGTTTACCGCGACCAAAACCTTCGATCTCGAGGTCTGGCTGCCGAGCCAGAACACCTATCGCGAGATTTCCTCGTGCTCGAACTGCACCGATTTCCAGGCCCGTCGCATGCTCGCGCGCTGGCGTAACCCGGAATCGAACAAACCCGAACTCGTACACACCCTCAATGGTTCCGGCACGGCGATTGGTCGCGCGTTGATCGCGGTGATGGAGAACTATCAGAACGCTGACGGTTCGATCGACGTGCCTGAGGTGTTGTTGCCGTATATGGGTGGTATCAGCCGACTCAGCTGATCGATTTCCCCGCTCTCTGGCTCTGGGCTCATGAGCTCGTCGCCCCTGCGAAGGCAGGGGCCCAGTGACTTCGCTCGTGAATTTTTCGCTTTCAAAGCACGCTCCTCCGTCGCGCGGCATCCATGCCGTTTTTCACTCGCCTCCGGCGAGCGAGTGTCTTTCTCTTGCGTGGCCAACGCTCGCGCCAAACACTGCTCGTCGCTCCTGCGGAGGCAGGGGCCCAGTGACTTCGCTCGTGAATTTTTCGCTTTCAAAGCACGCTCCTCCGTCGCGCGGCATCCATGCCGTTTTTCACTCGCCTCCGTCGAGCGAGTCACTTTCTCTTGCGTGGCCACTTCGCCGCAGGAGCTGCGCGAACAGCGCAGCTGACCCGCAGGCCCGGAGTCAAAAGAAGGTAACCAGCGCTTTCGCGGAACTCCGTCAACTCGTCGCCCCTGCGGAGGCAGGGGCCCAGTGACTTAGTTCGTGAATTTGCGCTTTGAAAGCACGCTCCTTCGGAGCGCGGCATCCCTGCCGTTTTTCACTCGCCTCCAGCGAGCGAGCCACCTTTCTTTGCGTGGCCAAAGAAAAATGGCCCAAAGAAAGGCCACCCCAAAGCGACGCTCTACGGGCTTCCTGCCCTCCGAGTTCGCGAAGTGACTCCGCGGTTTGTCGACAGTCCATCCTTGGACTGACGCCAAACTGGGCGCAATCCATTGCGCCCACCCTTCGGGCTTTCCTCCGTCACTTCGCCGCCGCTCAGGGGGCCCGTTCACTGCGCATCCTGCGCAGCCAAGAAGAAGCGGCCCTCCGCATCCGTTCGCGTTGCTGTTGAATTTCCTTCTCCCGCTTTGCGGGAGAAGGTGCCCGGAGGGCGAATGACGACTGCATGGATGCAGGAGGTAGTGCAACGCAGGAGCAGTTGCCGAGGGGCTTTTGATTCTGGCTGTGACGCGCACCATGCTCGCTATCGCCCACTGTCTTGATCGAAACCGCCGCAGACCATGAACAATTTTTCGTACGCAGAAGCAAATCGCTTGGGCGCATCAACCGAGTAGGCTAAACTCCGCCCCCTTCGTTCCTGTTCTTCGATAGGCGCGGCGTCGCCAAGGCAGGAAGCCGAAGCCAACATCGCCACAGGCGATGGCCCGAAGGGCGGAGGGCGGGACGCCCGGAGTCAAACTGCCGTGGTGGCTTGCGAAGCAAGCCGTGACGAGCGGAACAATTTGGAGAGATGGCCGAGTGGTTTAAGGCAGCAGTCTTGAAAACTGCCGTGGGTTTGCGCCCACCGTGGGTTCGAATCCCACTCTCTCCGCCAACCTCCCAATCGTAAAAAAGGCGTCGTGAGCTTCGTTTTTGTGCGACGCTTCCGCTTGTCCAATCGCGATTGAGAAAAACCACCAATGAAATTCTTGATTCCGGCGCTTCTGGCAATCGCCAGCCTCTCAGGCTGCGTCAATATCCAGACGATGGCTTTGCAGAAAGGGCAAGGCGCGGTAAACACGGCGACGAAGTCGGTCGTATTGATGACGATCGATGTATCACGAGCTGATGAGAGTCGCTATCAGCCAGTGCCGACCATTGTCTGGGTGACTGACTTGAATTGGGGAGCCAAGGAATCCTCTCTGAGATTTCAGTTGAACCGGAAAACCGGTACGACCGAGACCAATGGGCAACTGGAATATCTTGCGAGCCTCGCCTTGTCACCTGGGCGCTATCACTTTGAGGGAATTTCGGGCATCGCGGCTGCATTCCCGTTCGTGGGGAATTTCTTTATTCCAGTAGTCTCGGATTTTGAGGTCAAGCCCAATAGCGTGAGCTACCTCGGGCACCTGAAAGCCGTCATGCGGACGCGCCGTGAAGGCGAGTTCCGCGCGGGATCTGTGATTCCGTTGATCGATCAAGCGGCATCAGGAATGATCAACCATTCTTGGGACATAGTGATTGATGACCAATCGACTGCCGATCTCGTGAATTTCCGCAAGCACGTGCCGGCTTTGGAGACCGTTGATGTCAATGTCGATCCTATGCCGTCTTGGGATCGAGCGGCAGCGCAGCGACGTTGGGACGGTCAATCCGAACCCGAACCGAAGCTGGACGCGCCGAAGGAAGTCGAATCCAGAGCCGATTGAACGATTTGATTTGTTCCTGCTTGGACGATGGATCGAGATGCCTAACGATGCATGTCCGATGACAACCCCGTTTGCACATCCGACATTGCTTTCGGTGCGGAAAAAGCCGCCCGCAACAAAATCGCGGCGGCATACAACACAACGACGACAACACCCCAGCGCAGCGCGTTCAGCGGCAAACTCTTGACCACATAGGCGGCGAGAAGTACCGCGGGGATACCGCCAAGCGCGAGTCCGAGGACGATGCGCAGATCGATGCGTTCGGTGTGCACGAACCTCACCGCGCTGATCGGCATGAGGAACGCGCAGGCACCCATCATGATCGGAAACGCTGCCGTCGGATTGAGTCCCATCAGGCTGAGCAGGATCAATGACGGCGCATACAAGCCGATGCCGAAGCTCATCAGTGCACCGAGCAGCAGGTGCACGATGGCCGCAATTGCGAACAACCATCCGTTCAAGGTCAGCGCATTGCCGCCTGAGGGAATCAGATCCGCATTGGTCATTGCGTAGAGCACGGCGGCGATCAGCATGGCGATACCGACGACGGCTTGCACGTTGCGCACGCTTAGCTTCTGCACCAACGGAACGCCGAGGGTAGCGCCAACTACTGAAGCCAAGATGCACGACAACATCAAGATCGGATCGACTTCAACAAGCTTGATGAAGATCAGCGCCTGGCAAACCGTCGGCAATGCGTGCCCGGTATTGAGGGTCGCCGGAAGGTAGGCGTCGGGGACCAGTTTGCGCAGCTTGAGCCAGGCGGTGGTCG
>JBDSPX010000087.1:0-3614 GCA_039930065.1 Dokdonella sp. | reverse complement strand
TCGCCACCAGCACGTTTCACGCTGTAACGAGTCACCGGGCCAAGCGCTTCAATCCCTGAGGATTACATGATGATTGCTCACCGCCCCTTGTCGCTTGTGTTGGCCCTGATTCTAGGCACGGGCGCATCGCTGGCTTATGCCGATGATTTGGTCCAGATCTATGGCGAGGCGCGCGCGTCGGATCCGCAACTGGCTGGCGCCGAGGCGACCAACCAGGCAACCAGCGAGAACATCGATCAGGCGCGTTCTGCTCTGCTGCCGCAGATCGGTGCTTCGCTCGACTACTCGAAATCGGTCGGCAATCGCAGCGGTCTGCAGTTGATCACCTCGGGCGATGGCTCGCAGAACCTGGTCAATGTCACCTCGTCCGCGGACAATTATGGTCGCACTCTCAGTGGTCGCCTTGATCAAAGCATTCTCGATCTGAGCAAGTGGACGGCATTGAAATCAGCGCGAGCGACGGCAAAGGCGGGAGACGCAAACTACGAAGCGGCTCAGCAGGATTTGCTGATCCGCGTTGCGACCGCCTACTTCGACGTGCTCACGGCTGAAGATGCACTCAAATTTGCCCAGGCCAATGAACAGGCACTCAACCGGCAAATGGAGCAGGCTCAGCAGCGCTTCGATGTGGGTCTGTCCGCAATCACCGACGTCAACGACGCCAAGGCTCAGCACGATACGGCCGTGGCCAGCGTGATCACTTCGCAGAACACGCTTGATGACAACAAGGAAGCCCTGCGGCAACTGACCAACAAGGAACCCGGTGAGCTCAGCAAGCTTCGAGAGAAGTTGCCGCTGGATAAACCGAATCCTGAGAATCCCGAAAGCTGGGTTTCGGTGGCCGTCGCGCAGAACCCGACCCTGAGTTCGTATCAATTTCAACTTGAAGCGGCCAACCAGAACATCAACACTGCGCGCGCCGGGCACTTGCCGACCATCAACGGCCAGATTCTGTATTCGAAGTCGCCGACCTGGACCGATGCCACCTCATCGCGCCTCAACCAATCCTTCCATACCAACACCGATAGTTGGTCGACGACGGTGGGTTTGAGCTTGAATGTGCCGATCTTCTCGGGCGGCTACACGCAATCGCGCGTGCGCCAGTCGATTTACAACCGCGACGCCGCACAGGATCAATTCGAACTGCAAAAGCGACTCGTGGAGCGCAGCACGCGCAACAGCTATCGCGCCGTGATCGCGGGTGCGAGCCAGGTCGAGGCGACGCGTCAGGCCGTGGTTTCCGCACAAAGCTCACTCGATGCCACCCAGGCGGGTTACGAAGTCGGCACACGCACGATCGTCGATGTGCTGATCAGCCAGCAGCAGTTGTTGTCAGCGCAAAGCAGCTATTCGCAAGCGCGTCACGCGTTTGTCCTCAACGGCCTGCGCCTCAAGCAAGCAGCCGGCATCATCGAGGTCAAGGATCTTGAAGCGGTCAATGCGTTGTTGGAGTGAATCGGGAGTGGAGAATGGGGAATAGAGAATCGGAACAGCGGTCCTTCGCGATACTCCCCATCTTTCACGAACCCAGCATTGTTGGTTCAAGCGTATGGCTCGCATCGTTGAGTCGGTGATTGCGGACCCCATAGCGTCAATCGCCGGATTGTTGACGAAATCCGAGCTTCCAAGTTGCCGGGATGACAAAGTCGCAGGAATTCTGCGTTTCCTATTCCCTACTCCCGATTCCCGATTCCCGGCTTTCCATCACCCGCTCGACAATCTGCACGGTGCGTTGGACCGCACCGCGCTCGCGCTCGAGGACGGACTGCGCGGCCTGCCCCATCGCTTCGCATTCCGCGCTTTGGCTGAACAGGCGGATCAGTGCGCTGCCGAGCTCGACTTCATTGGCGATGCGAAGCACTGCCTTGGCCTCGATCAGGCTCTCCGCAACCTCTTCGGTGTTGAAAGTATGCGGACCGACAATCACCGGTTTGCCGAGCGCGGCCGGTTCAAGCAGGTTGTGTCCACCGATCGCTTCGAGACTGCCACCAACAAAGGCGATGTCGGCCGCCGCGTAAAACTGCAATAGTTCGCCAATGGTATCGACGACAAAACACTGGCAGCGGTCATCGGCAATGCCGTCATCGCTGCGTACTCGCGTGCTGAAACCAAGAGAGCGGCATGCGCCGACCACCGGTTTGAAGCGCTCCGGATGGCGCGGAGCAATCAGCAGCAAAGCATCCGGAAAGCGCTGCAACACCGCACTGTGCGCCTTGAGCACCGGGAGTTCTTCACCCTCATGCGTACTCGCGGCAATCCAGACCGGCCGCCGCGCGCCCCACGAATCGCGCATGCGCTCACCACTTTCCACAAGACTATCCGGTATCGCCATATCGAATTTAAGATTGCCGATGACGGCCAACCGACTCACCGCCGCACCGAGCAAGCGCAGGCGCTCGGCGTCGATGGGAGATTGAGCGGCAACGAAGCTCGCACAGCGGATGGCGCGACGCGCGAGTGGCCGCACCGGTCCGTAGCGCTTCAAGCTGCGCTCCGACAAGCGCGCATTGGTGACCACGATCGGAATGGATCGCTCGCGGCAGGTAATGAAAAGATTGGGCCAGATCTCGGTTTCCATGATGACCGCGAAGCGCGGTCGCACGCGATTGAGAAAACGTTTGACCGAGGCCGGTAGATCGTAGGGCAGATAGACGTGGAAGACACGATCACCGAATAGTTTTTGCACGCGCTCGGATCCGGTCGGCGTCACCGTGGTCACGACCATCGGTGAATCCGGATAGCGTTGCATCAGTGCCTCGATCAGCGGCACCGCCGCATTGACCTCACCCACCGATACCGCATGCACCCAACTGCTGTTGCTGAAATGCGGCGTCGGAAAGAATCCAAATCGCTCCTTCCAGCGCGAAAGATAGCGCCGATAACGCAAGCCACGCGCCGCCAGGCGATACAAAATCACCGGCGTCAGCAGGTACATTGTCAGGGTGTAGAGCAGACGCAGCAACGAGAAGGATCCGCGCTAGGGCAAGGCCGCGAAGTATAAGGAGTCTGTGCGACATAGGCAGAACCGCGCATGCCAGCGATAATTGCGCAATGAGTACACGCGCGCCGCCATTTCGTCTCCGCCTGTTGAGCCCGTTGCATTGGCCCGCGTGGATCGGGCTGGGACTTCTATGGTTGCTCGCACGGATCCCGTATCGTGCCTTGATGACGCTGGGTCGCGGCCTTGGCTGGCTGATCGCACGCATCCCAGGCTCACGACGGCACACCGCCGAGCGCAATATCGAACGCTGCTTTCCCGAATTGGCCGCTCCCGAGAGGGCCCAGTTGCTCGAACAGAATCTGCGCGATGTCGGCCTCATGCTGGTCGAGTTCGCGTTGGCCTGGATGGGTTCCCATCGCGCCATCGCACGCGTCCCGCTGGTGATTGAGGGTGTTGAGCACATCGAGGCGGCGACCGCGCGCGGGCAAGGTGTCTTGCTCACTGGCGCACATTTTTCGCATCTCGAACTGGCCGGGCGCCTGCTTGTCGAGCGCGGTGGTGTCGAACTGGCCGGCATGTATCGCGAACATGGCGACGCCGCGTTCGAATGGGCCATTCGCCGAGCACGCCAGCATTATGCGGCGACCATGTTCAGCAAAAACGAGGTGCGTGC
>JBDSPX010000086.1:0-9335 GCA_039930065.1 Dokdonella sp. | reverse complement strand
CCGACATCCTCGGCGGTAATGTAACGACCATTCAACGAATTGACGAAGCGACCAAAAGAACGGAACAGTGCTTCGGATTTGTCCTTGGCCGGATCGCCGATGATGACCGCCTTGCCACCGCCCAGATTGAGACCGGCAACGGCGTTCTTGTAAGTCATGCCCCGCGACAGGCGCAACACGTCATTGATCGCTTCCTGCTCGCTCTTGTACGGCCACATACGCAAGCCACCCAGCGAAGGTCCAAGCACGGTGTTGTGAATCGCGATGATGGCCTTGAGACCCGCATCCTTGTTGTGGCAGAACACCACTTCTTCGTGACCGGTTTTGTCAATCGTTTCAAAAATCATGACGTGCTCCGCAAGCGATGCAGCGCGGGTTTGCCAACCCCAACATCAAAATGGATGTGAGAACTGACATGAAGTCCCGGCGTCGGTAGGTTGATGGGTAGGGTTTTCGGCCGCTGGTTGCTGCTGGGGAAGGGTCGGCAGGCGCGTAGTCTAGCTGTGCTGTCGTGCCGCCACAAACTGAGCTCGCGCGGTGTCCCTGTCGATCGAGGTGGATGGCGGTTCAGACTTGCAAGCCATGGGTGATTTCACGCAGCATCGTGGATCGACAATCCTGGAGCTGATCCGATGACCCGACTTTCGAATTATTCCGCCGCTGTCGCCCTTGCACTCACGTGCTTCGTGGGAGCCACGACCGCCTGGGCCGATGGCAGCGCGCGCGACACGTTGTTCAACGCCTATCAGAAAATGCTCAATGCACGCTATGTCGCCGATACGGTATCGACCGATGCCAAGGGCCGTGAAACGACTTCCAAAGTTGAATTCGACACGATAAAGCGCTTCCGCGCGACGTCGCCTCAAGCGTCATTTATCGTCCTGCCCGAAGGAACCTGGATGCGCAGCGGCAACGGCGAGTGGACGCAACCGCCGATTGACATGAGCGCGATGGTCAAGCGTCTGGTTCCTGCAGCGCTTGACGATGTCCGCGCCGGCACCAGCAACATCAAGGACGAAGGCACGAAATCGATCGACGGGCAGGAAACACGCGTGATCAGCTATGACGTCAACACGAAGATCATGAACTTCAACGTGTCCTCGCATAACACGGTCTATATCGATGCTTCGGGGCACATCGTGCGCAGCGAAAGTGACAGCACCGCGATGGGCCACACCTCACACTCGGTGCAGACTATCCGCTACGACGATTCGGTAAAAATCACCGCGCCCAACTGAGCGGTTTTGAAAATTCGGCTTGCGTCGCGCCATATCAGCCGCGATCAAGCGTGCAACGTGTCAGCAAGCCGCGGGCGAGCATCGTGTATTCACCACGACGCAGCAGCAATCGCCACTGGCTGCCGCCGACCTGACGCCACAAAACCGCTGCGCGAATAGCTGCAAGCAACAGGGATCGGATCTGTTCGACCCGTTTCGGGTCGGACAGCTGAGCAGGGTTGCCATGCACGACGATGCGTGGACGCAATCGCGACAGATTCTCGCTGTAGAGTTCAGCCAGGCGCGTCTGCACCGTTGAATGGGCCACGCCAAGATGATCGACCTGGCGCTGGATTGATTCGATGCCTTCTCCGATCTTTCGTTTCATCTGTGGCCGTGCAGCGAGCTTGCGCTCAAGCCGCAAAACACCGACCACCAAACGCCATAGCGCAAGATGCCGATCCTTGCTGTCCAGATTGGCGATCAACTGTTCGATGCCGAAGCGCACGCCGGGAAGGCCGCCAAAGACGTCAGCCGCGCTATCACTGTCGATGCGAAACAGGCTGGCCAGACTCGATTCAACGGCGGCGCTGTCCAAGCGTCCCTCGTTCGCAATCGAATGCACATTGGCGCAAGCCTGGAATACCCCGGCCAAGGCGATGACGCGGGATTCACGCATGCAGCTTCTCCATTGACGCCGATGCGTCCGTTTCAAGCCATCCACCGAATGGCGCGTCGCTGCGTTCGATAATCCCGCCACCGAGGCAGGTCTCGCCATCGTAGAACACGATCGACTGTCCTGGGGAGACGGCGCGTTGGGCTTGATCAAATTCAACCCGACAGTCGTGGCCATCGACCATCACCTGGCATGCCTGATCGTTCTGCCGATAGCGAATCTTCGCCGTACAGCGAAATTCGCGATCAGGCGCATGACCCGCGATCCAATGCAGATCGCTGGCTATCAGCTGCGTTGAATGAAGCCATTCGTTCGCATTGCCCTGCACGGCAAAGAGAAGGTTGCGCGAAACATCCTTGCCGACGACATACCAAGGCTCGCCGCTGGAGTCGCGTCGCCCGCCGATGCCGAGACCACCACGCTGGCCGACGGTGTAGTACCACGCGCCTTGATGCTCGCCGATGCGGGTGCCATCGGGGGTTTGAATTTCGCCGGCTTGGGCTGGAATGTAGCGGCCAAGGAATTCGCGGATATCGCGCTCACCGATGAAGCAGATCCCGGTCGAATCTTTCTTCGCATGCGTCGGCAATTCGGCCTCACGGGCTATGCGGCGTACGTCGGGTTTGGGCAGGTCACCTACCGGGAACATTGTCGCGGCGAGCTGTTCCTGGCCTAAGGCGTAGAGAAAATAGCTTTGATCCTTGTTTTCATCGACACCGCGCAGCAACTGCCATAGGCCATCGCGGCACCGGTTGCGCGCGTAGTGACCGGTGGCGATGCGCTCGGCGCCGAGTTCGCGGGCATGTTCAAGGAAGGTCTTGAACTTGATCTCGCGATTGCACAGAACATCCGGATTGGGTGTGCGGCCGACCCGATATTCCGCAAGGAAGTGCTCGAACACTTGATCCCAGTACTCGCGGGCGAAGTTGCGCGCATGAAACGGCAGGCCAAGACGCGCGCAGATGGCCACGGCGTCCCTGCGATCTTCGATCGCCCGGCATTCGCCAAATCGTTCGTCCTCCTCCCAGTTCTGCATGAACAGGCCGGCAGTCGGCTGCCCGGATTGGGCCAGCAGCAGTGCCGCGACAGAGGAGTCGACGCCCCCGGATATGCCGACGATGGTCAGTCCCGATGGCATGCCGTTCAGATCGACAAACTGCCGGGAGCGAGCTGCCGGATGGCATCCAGCGGCAAACGTCGACCAGTCAGCCAGTCGTCAATGCTGTGCAGGATCAGCGGGCTGCGCAGGCGATCATGGGCTGCGATGATCTCGTCGCGATCCAGCCAAAACGCGCGCAGGATCCCGTCATCCAGTGTCCGCGAAGGATCGTGCTGGAGTGGTCGTGCAGCGAAGGTGAAGCGAACAAATTGGCTGCCGGAATGGCTGCTGATCCATTGCTGGACGCCGATCAGGCATTCCAGCTCGACATGCCAACCGGTTTCCTCCAGCGTCTCGCGAAGCGCTGCGGCCTGCAGGCTTTCGTCGGGTTCCAGGTGTCCCGCCGGTTGATTGATCACCGTGCGTCCGTGGACTTGCTCCTCGACCAGAAGATAGCGTCCATCCATCGGTACGACGGTGGCCACGGTGACATGCGGGCACCAGACGCGGGGTTCGGCGGCGAAAGTAGCCTCTTGGGGGTTGTGCATATTCATCAGGCGCGAAGTTTAACGCAGAAGCACGCGGTGTCCCTTGAACAGGCGCCGACGCAACCTATACTGGGAGTCGACATTGAAAGCCCAGCGAACTCATGCCTCACGATTCCCAACACGAAAACGATCACCACCACGGCATTGCGGTCGAAGTGGCGCCACCGCAAGTGGCCAAGCCGCCGATGTACCAGGTGGTCATCCTCAACGACGATTTCACCCCGATGGATTTCGTCATCGTGGTTCTGGAAACCTTTTTTATCATGGATCGCGAACGCGCCACGCAGGTGATGCTGCATGTCCACACGCGCGGAAAGGGCGTTTGTGGCGTATATACACGCGAGGTGGCAGAAACCAAGGTGACCCAGGTCAACGAGTTTTCCCGGACGCATCAGCATCCATTGTTGTGCACCATGGAAAAATCCTGAGCCGCCCCACATATCCGGTGCATCAATCATCCATCGAGGCTAAAACGGATGTTCAGCAAGGATCTAGAGCTCACCATCGGCCAGTGCTACAAAGAGGCCCGCGAACAGCGTCATGAATTCATGACCGTCGAGCACCTGCTGCTCGCGCTGCTCGAAAACCCGTCCGCCATCCAGGTATTGCGTGCCTGCGGTGCGGAAATTGAAAAACTCGGTCGCGATCTGCGTTCGATCATCGCCGAGACCGTTCCGGTGCTGCCGCAGGCTGACGAACGCGACACGCAGCCGACGCTCGGTTTCCAGCGTGTGCTGCAGCGTGCGGTCTATCACGTCCAATCATCCGGAAGGAAGGAAGTGACCGGCGCGAACGTGCTTGTGGCGATCTTCGGCGAGAAGGATTCACACGCGGTGTATTTCCTTGGCCAGCAGGACGTGAATCGTCTTGATGTGGTCAATTTCCTCTCGCACGGTATTGCCAAGCTCGGCGACGAGTCGGCACCGGCACCCGGCGCGGAACAGCCGAATCGGGAAGGCGAGGGCGGCGAGGAGTCGCGCGGAAACCCGCTGCATGAATTTGCCAACAACCTCAACGAACTGGCCAGCCAGGGCAAGATCGATCCATTGATTGGCCGCGAGCTCGAAGTCGAGCGCACGATCCAGGTGCTCTGCCGTCGACGCAAGAACAATCCGTTGTATGTCGGTGAAGCCGGCGTCGGCAAGACCGCTCTGGCCGAAGGCTTGGCCAAGCGCATTGTCGAAGGCCAGGTGCCCGACATCCTCAAGGATGCGACGATCTATGCGCTCGATCTCGGTGCCTTGGTCGCCGGCACCAAATACCGTGGTGATTTCGAGAAGCGTCTCAAGGGCGTGATCAACCAGCTCAAGAAAGAGCCGGGCGCGATCCTCTTCATCGACGAGATCCACACGATCATCGGCGCCGGTTCGGCATCCGGTGGAACCATGGATGCCTCGAACCTAATCAAGCCGATGCTGGCCTCGGGCGAGATGCGCTGCATCGGTTCGACCACGTTCCAGGAATATCGTGGCGTATTCGAGAAGGACAGGGCGCTTGCGCGGCGTTTCCAGAAGATCGATGTCGTCGAGCCGAGCATTGCCGACAGTATCGAGATTCTCAAAGGCCTCAAATCCCGCTTTGAGGATCATCACCATGTCGAGTATACCAATGAAGCACTGAAGGCGGCGGTGGATCTATCGGTCAAGCATATTGCCGATCGTCTATTGCCGGACAAGGCCATCGATGTGATCGATGAAGCCGGTGCACGCCAACGCTTGCTCCCGGATGACCAACGCACCGGCACGGTTGATGTGCCCGAGATCGAATACATCGTCGCGCGTATGGCACGCATTCCGCCGAAGCAGGTGTCGGCGTCGGATCGTGATGTGCTGCGCAATCTTGATCGCAATCTGAAGATGGTTGTCTTTGGCCAGGATTCGGCCATCGAAGCCTTGACCAGCGCGATCAAGATGGCGCGATCAGGGCTCGGTGACCCGAACAAGCCAATCGGCAATTTCCTGTTTGCCGGTCCGACCGGCGTCGGCAAGACCGAAGTCACCCGCCAGCTCGCACTCCAGCTTGGTGTCGAGCTCGTTCGCTTCGACATGTCCGAATACATGGAAGCGCATTCGGTATCGCGCCTGATCGGTGCGCCTCCGGGCTATGTTGGCTTCGATCAGGGTGGCTTGCTGACCGAGCAGATCGTCAAGCATCCGCACAGCGTGCTCCTGCTCGACGAGATTGAAAAAGCGCATCCGGATGTCTACAACGTGCTGCTGCAGATCATGGATCGTGGTGCGCTGACCGACACCAACGGACGCGAAGCCAACTTCAAGAATGTGATCGTCGTGATGACGACGAACGCCGGCGCACAAACGGCAGCGCGTCGAACAATCGGCTTTGTTGATCAGAACCATTCATCAGATGCCATGGAAGTCATCCGCAAGGCGTTCTCGCCGGAGTTCCGCAATCGTCTCGATGCGATCGTGCAATTCGGTGCGCTCGATTTCGAGCACATCCTGCGCGTGGTCGACAAGTTTCTCATTGAGCTTGAAGTCCAATTGCAGGAGAAACACGTCTCGCTCGATATCGATGCCGACGCCCGTCGCTGGCTCGCCGAAAATGGGTTCGACCCGCAAATGGGTGCACGACCGATGGCTCGCGTCATTCAGGACAACATCAAGCGCGCGCTCGCCGACGAGCTGCTGTTTGGCAAACTCGCCGATGGCGGCAAGGTTCGCTTGTCTGTGCGCGACGGCAAGCTCAAGGTCGAAACGGAAGAAGCGGAGAAGCTGCCAGCGGTTGTTGAGTAAATATCGGGCTTCAACAACGAGATGGTGCGCTCCGCCGTTGCGAGCTTTTCGCGCTCGATAGTGCTGGCGGACCAGGATGCGCTGGCTAGTATTCAAGGGTCAAAATGAAAAAAGTCTTGAACGTGGGTGGCAATAGCAAGGCGATTGCGCTGCCCACGCAGTATGCAGAGTTCGAGCATTTGCTACTGGATATCGACCCGAAAGGTTCGCCGGACATTGTTTGCGATGCGCGCAAACTCAAGACTCTCGAAGCCGGCCAGTTTGATGCGGTCTATTGCTCGCACAATCTTGAGCATTACTACCGGCATGACGTGCAGGAAGTCCTCTCGGGTTTCCTGCACGTTCTGAAGGATGGCGGGTTCGCCCACATTCTCGTGCCCGATATCCATGAAGTAATGCGGGTGACGATCGAGCGCGGTCTCGATATTGACGACGTGCTATACAACTCGCCTGCTGGGCCGATCATGGTTCTGGATGTACTGTATGGTTATGGCGTCGAGATCGAGCAAAGTGGCCAGGATTTTTTCGCGCATAAAACCGGATTTACGAGGAAGTCGTTGACGACTGCGCTCCACAAGGCTGGATTTGCAAACATATACAGCGTGTCCGGAAATCTCGAAATCAGCGCGTTGGCGTTCAAGGGTAAGCCTGATGCAATCACGCGCCGGCTTTTCAGTCTTCCGAATGAGTAAGCGGTGGTTTTGTTGATCCATGGTCGGAAGTGGAGCAGCGCAGGATATCCGTCAATCTGCTTCAACCGTTGCGATCAAGTCTCAGGCGAAGCCAACGTGGAAACGTTCTGATGACGAAGCAAAGTCACTGGGTCCCTGCCTTCGCAGGGACGACGAGGTCTTGCAAAGTTCTGCTGCCCAGGGCTTTTCGAGGTCCCGCGTCTCCTTCAATCAGCGTCAATAGATGCGCTCGTAAAGATGCGAAGGCATCCGCGGACGAATAGAAAAGCTAGCGCGGGTTTCGCAAGAAGCCTGAACCGCAACCCGTCGTTGCCTTGACCCAAGGTCGTTTTGCGTTCAGGGTAAAAGAGACTTCCGCTGGAGATCTCATGCCGACCGCACCTGCCGTGTTTGATGAAATGGGCTGGCCAGACCAGATCCGTCCACCGTATGCGTTGGTCGATGCCTGGTTGAAATCGATCCCTGCCGAGCAGTTGGCCCTGAAGCGTCGTGAAGCCGAAGTCTTGTTTCGACGCATTGGCATTACCTTTGCGGTTTATACCGAGGGCGGCGATCCGGAACGCCTGATTCCATTTGATCTGATTCCACGAGTGATGGCGCAGGCGGAATGGCAGAGCTTGAGCAAGGGGCTTGAGCAGCGTACTCGCGCGCTGAATGCCTTCATCCATGATGTCTACCACGATCGCGAAATCCTCAAGGCAGGTCGGATTCCTGAGCGGCTGGTGTTGAACAATCCACAGTTTCGGCCCGAGATGGTAGGTCAGGATCTACCGCACAACGTGTACTCGCATATCGCCGGTATCGACATGGTGCGCACCGGGCCGGATGAGTATTACGTACTAGAAGACAATTGCCGCACGCCTTCCGGTGTCTCCTATATGGTCGAGAACCGCGAAGTGATGATGCGCCTGTTCCCTGATTTGTTCCGCCGCGCCGGTGTCGCTCCCGTCGCTCATTATCCTGATGAGCTTTTGCAGACACTGCGCTCAGTGGCGCCGCCCAATTGCACGGGCGAACCCACGGTCGTTTTGCTGACTCCCGGCATGCACAACAGCGCCTATTACGAGCACGCATTTCTGGCCGACGAGATGGGTATTGATCTGGTCGAAGGTGCAGATCTGCTGGTCAAGAATGAAATTTGCTACATGCGCAGCACCAGCGGACTGACCCGCGTCGATGTGATTTATCGGCGCATCGATGATGACTATATTGATCCGTTGGTGTTCAAGCCCGAATCAATGCTCGGCGCGCCGGGCCTGCATTTTGCTTCTCGAGCCGGCAACCTCACCTTGGCCAATGCGATCGGCGCCGGTATTGCCGATGACAAGGCCGTCTATATCCACGTACCCGAGATGATCCGCTTCTATCTCGGTGAGGAACCGTTGCTGCAGAATGTGCCGACGCATGATTGCAGCAAGCCCGAAGACCTCGCCTACACGCTGGCCCATATCAACGAACTCGTCGTCAAGGCGGTCCATGGTTCTGGAGGCTACGGCATGCTGGTCGGACCGCACGCGAGCCGTGAGGAGACCGCCACCTTTGTCACCCAGCTCAAGGCACGACCGCACGAATATGTGTCGCAGCCGACTTTGGCGTTGTCGACGGTACCAACCTTTGTCGAAGCGGGCATCGCTCCTCGGCATGTCGACCTTCGCCCGTTCGTTCTCAGTGGTGCAGAAATCCGCATCGTTCCGGGAGGTTTGACTCGGGTGGCTCTGCGTGACGGTTCGCTGGTCGTCAACTCATCACAGGGAGGCGGCACCAAAGACACCTGGGTGCTGGAACGCTGATGCTTGCACGTACCGCTTCGAGTTTATTCTGGCTGGCACGCTATATGGAGCGTGCCGATTACCTTGCGCGACTTTTGCAGGTTGCCGGTCACATGAGCGCCGTTCGCGTCGATGCCGAAGGCAGCAGCGAGTGGGATTCGGCCATTGTGGCAGCCGGTTGTCATGAGGAATTCTATCAAAAGTACGAAGTCGCCAACGCCGAGAGCGTCTTCTCTTACCTGGCTTTTGATCGCGATAACCCGTCCTCGATCGCCAACTGCATTGAAACCTCGCGTCGCAATGCTCGTGCCGTTCGCACCGCGTTGACCAGCGACATGTGGGAAGCGGTCAACGGCAGTTGGATGGAGCTGCGCGATTTCGACCCGTTGGCCATGAGTGAGGATCGCCAGTCCGAGTTTCTTGATTGGGTCAAGGCGCGCACCAGCCTCGTGCATGGTGTCTATTCCAACACCATGCTGCGCCGTGACGGATTTCACTTCACCCGCATCGGACAATTTCTCGAACGCGCCGACAATACCGCGCGCTTGCTCGATGTGAAGTACCACGTACGTCTGCCGAGC